>NZ_JAAHGT010000146.1 GCF_010672385.1 Okeania sp. SIO2F4 | reverse complement strand
AGTCAAAAAAAAGCTACCCAGTATGATATTTAGGCTTTAATCGTCGAACCATCAGATGTACCATAGCAGCAAAAATCATCATTTCGCTCGTTGTTGCTAAAAATTCATACTTTTCAAACAGGTTCTCAGTTATCAGACTTCCTCTTTTGAGTTATCAACTATTAATTATTAGACTTTAGCTCTAGCAGGGAAAAACTGTTTTTTTCCCGAATTTGGCCGAATTTATTTGAGTATATATGAGCGCACCTTTCCCATTATCGTTATAGTACCATGTCAAGTTTTTTTGTCAACCCCCTTTATCAGTTATCAGTTATCAGTTATCAGACTTCCTCTTTTCAGTTATTAACCTATTAATTTCAGTTCAGTTCTCAACTATTAATTATTAGACTTTCCTCTAGCAGGGAAAAATTGTTTTTTTCACCGAATTTGGCCGAATTTATTTGAGTATATATGAGCGCACCTTTCCCATTATCCTTATAGTACCATGTCAAGTTTTTTTGTCAACCCCATTTTCAGTTATCAGTTATTAGTATATAGAACCCATTTGAAATCTATTGAAAAAGAGAAAGGGGAAATGGGAAGTAGCAGGAGGAGGATGCTCCTGTGCCATAGGAGTATTTTTTAACCTTTTTTTTAGCAATAATCTTTAATTTTTATTTTACAAATTAGCTAAAACTTATATTTGTCAAGCTATTCAGATTTTCCTGATTTTTTTTTGTACCTATAGATACCAAAAATAGTCATAATAATTATCTATTAATTATCAACAGTACTTTTAACGGTATAGGAGTTTCCTTGGTTTCAGACTGCATATTCCCCCATCAGGAATAAGTAAAATCTATGTTTATTAGGATTAATTAAAGATTACTCTCTATCTATCGTCTCTTACTGATAGTAAATTTTTCTCTATTGTAAATCAGTAGTAAATTCTAGAAAAAGACGGAGCGGAACTTCCTGAGATTTAATTTGTATTTATTACTGAATTTTTGTAAGAATTCAGCAGTCAGCTAGCCTCCTAGGTCAGAACTAGGTCAACGGCTATCAGCTATTAATTCATTGCCTCTTTAGCGGGAATTAGTATTGATAGATTTAAGGATAATTAAAAGTATTGAAAAAAAACTTACCTTGACAAATGAGAGTGTATATTCATTATTTATGAAACAGCTAAAAGCTGATTGCTAAAAGCTGATTGCTAATAGCTGAATTCTTACGAATCTTTGCTTAATTTATTGGTAAAGAATAAATAAATAAACACTACTTAATTTAATTCAATTGTGTAGCTTAATTAAATGTAACTTAATTAAAAACATTATGCCTGAATATTGACTAGAAAATAAACCTCTTGCAAAAATTTTAATTAAACCAATTCAAGAAGTATAATCAACAATTTTATCCCCCTATTCCCTATTCCCTATTCCCTATTCCCTGACTTCTACAAGAAGTCTAATAAAGTTTCAAGCTTCCCATTTCAAGGGGATGAAAAAAGAAAATTCAGCATTTCAAGTCTCCAACTGAAGTAGGAGGTACTGATAACTGATAACTGAAATGACATAGTAGTTAATATCAATTTCTAATGGTAAAAATATGGTTGCTTGACATAAAACATTTAATATGTTAAAAAAATCTATTTAATAATTTGCGATATCTATATTTTTATCCATACAGGACTCAGAAAAATTATAGTATCTTCTTCAAACAGATCAAAGAAATTACTGTTTGAGATTATATCCATAAGTATAATGAATTAGGCTTGAAATGCAAGTTAAGTTAAAATAGATAATTGCAATGAATTAATTATAGACAGAGATGGATGTATAATTCATTATTCACCAATAGAGTTTTATCGAATAAAAACTCGGTGAAACTACATAACTATAAAATAAAGTGATTATTAATCAATTTATTTACAACAATTAGTTGTTAATTTAATTTAATCAGAAACTGAGGAGTAATGAGTAAAAAAAAGGATTTATATACAGAGATTTTACCAAAGTTGGTAGGTACATTAATAAGTTTGATTATACTTTTACCAACACCTGGTAGAGCTAACGTTTTATTAGGGATAATTCGAGACCCAGAAAATACAGATGAATGGAATCAAATAATTAGACGAATACGCGCTCTACATATTAGTTATGAACCTATTGATTTAAGACAAGTAAATACATTAGCTGACCTATCTGGAGTTAAAATTATCTTTTTACCCAATATTGAGACTTTAACTCAAACTCAAGTACAAATTCTTGAAGAGTGGGTAAAGCAGGGAGGAAAATTAATAGCTAGTGGCCAAGTAGGTAAAAGGTCTCAGCCAGGAGTAAGGCAACAATTGCGATCGCTTCTTGGTTCTTATTGGGCTTTTCCTTTAAGTCAACCAACTACACCAGAGCCTAAATATCGTTGTTTAGATATTGCCTGCAAAGAATCTACAAGTTGGGCGCCAAAAGCAAATAATCAAGGTAAAGTCGCAGGTGGAATATTAATTCCGGCAGGGTTAAACAGTACAACGGCTGCTACTTGGAAGGGAAGTTCTGGTTCTTCAGCGGTAGTGATTACTCCCCAAGCTACTTATTTGGGTTGGCACTGGGGAAATAGTCCATCTGCTACTTTAGACAGTGTTTGGTTGCAAGCTACTTTGAATCGTTATCAAAGCCAGCGACAATTTACTGCCAGAAATAATAATCCTTTGACAACAGGGAATAATAGACAGACCTTACCCACAACAAATAACTCTAATCCTCTTAAAATTAAACCTCGTACTTCTCCTTCGCCAATACCAAATAATGAAAATCTTAATATAGTTAGGGTTCAACCTAAACCTAGAAGTACATCTGTAAATACTGCTGAAAATTCAAGCACAAATCAACCTGGGACTAAAGCTCAAAACTCAACTCCAGATAAAGATAATATTTGGCTTAGAAATCAGCAGCAAAATATAAATACTCAACAACAACCTGAAAATTCTAGTCAACCAACAGAAACAAATTTAAGTCTGAATAATAATTCAGTTTCGGAGGCAACAACAACTCCCCAGAATAATAATGTTTGGCAAAGATTTCGAGAACAGACAGACCAGAAAAATCAGCAACCTGAAACGGTTAGAGAACAAAATACCCCTGTTAATTCCACTGCTAATCCAACTCTAGAGAACTCTAATAATAATAGAGGAGGAAGTATTGGGAACGGATTCCCACAACAGAGAAACCAACAAAACAAAAAAACTGACACTGTTAGTAACAACGATGTCTCTGTTAATTCTCCTGATAAACCTACTCCAGAGACTACTCATAACAGAGGAAGTATTTGGAACAGATCCCGACAAGAAACAAAAACAACTACATCATCCTCTCGCCGTAACCCCTTAACTGCCTTACTTAGACCTCTACCCCTACCACAAATACAAGTACCAAACTCCCAAACAGACCGTTCATCAGAATCAGCACCTCCTGGTTTAAACATCAGACGAGGAAACCATCCAATTAGCAGAGCTGAAGCTTATGCAATGTTAAAGGAATTAAATAATCTCCTTGGTAGGTTTGAAAGTGCTTTGGTAGCAGCTCAGTCAGCAAATGTAGAAGTAAATTTGGCAGCAGATGGCAGTAGCTTGGTAGCTGCTAACAGTAACAATAGTACATTTATTGCTCAAAGAAATCGAAAAATTAGCAATGCTCAACAAATAATAACTAGAGCGCGTCAGGTAATTCAAAATTTTCCCCAACAGGTGGCAGCCAAACAATATGCTACTGCCAGAAATCAATGGCTGCAAACAAGGCAAATGTTGTGGAAAAATTACCCCACTGATGGAGAAAGAGCGGGGGCTGAGATTCGGGCTGTATGGTTAGACCGAGGAACAATTGTTAGGGCGAGGTCTGAACGAGGTTTAGCAGGAGTGTTTGACCGACTTGCTGCTGCGGGTATTAATACTGTTTTCTTTGAAACTATTAATGCTGGTTATCCGATTTACCCCAGTAATGTTGCTCCGAGACAAAATCCTTTGACAATTTCTTGGGACCCTCTGAAAGCAGCCGTGAAGTTAGCCCATGAAAGGAATATGGAAATACACGCTTGGATGTGGACGTTTGCAGTAGGAAACCAAGCTCATAATCGCGCTCTTGGTCAAGCAAATAGTTATTTAGGTCCGGTAATTTCGGCTCATCCTAGTTGGGTAATGACTGATAACAAGGGTCGCAAAAGACATCCTGCTGATGGAAAGGTTTATATGGACCCGGCGAATCCTTATGTACGGCAATATCTGCTCAACATTATAGATGAAATTGCTAGTCGGTATGAGGTTGATGGGATTCACCTTGATTATATTCGCTATCCGTTTCAAAATCCTAGTCGGAATTTTTCTTATGGTTATAGTACGACAGCACGGAATCAGTTTCGGCAGTTGTATGGGATAGATCCGATGAAAATTTCAGCACGCGATCGCCAGAATTTGTGGAAGTGGACTGAGTTTAAGATTAATCAAGTTAATAGTTTTGTCGCTAATACTTCTAAATTTCTCAAACAGAAATATCCAAAGTTGATTCTTTCGGCGGCAGTATTTCCTTTTCCCCGCCATGAACGCTTTGATAAAATTCAGCAAGACTGGGAAACTTGGGTTCTCAATGAGGATATCGATCTACTGACTCCTATGACTTATGCTTTAGATACGAATCGCTTTCAGCAAATTACCCAACCTCTGACAAATATACGGGTATTAGGTAGCACTTTGATAACTCCAGCGGTTAAGCTTTTGAATATTCCTGAGATTGTGGCAGTTGACCAGATTCAGGCAGCACGAGATTTACCTACTGGGGGTTATATTATTTTTGCTGCGGAAAGGATTACTGGTGGTTTACATGGATTTTTGACTCGCACTCAAGGTGCGCCAGAAACAGATAGCAACAGAAGTGCTTCTTTAAATGCTTTTACTAAACCTTCTCATATTGTGGAGGGTATAATTCCTTATCGTCAACCATTTGCAGCAGCAGCAGATCGTTTTCAAGCTTTGAAAAAAGAATGGAGTTTTTTGTTAGAAAATGAGCAACTTTCTCTGGGGGAATCTGAACTTGAGAGTTGGCGAAGTGGTGCAGAAGATTTGGCGTTAGCTTTGGAAAAATTGGCTGATAATCCTAATAATAGTAATTTGAATAATGCTAAAAGCAGTCTGAGGAGATTCCAGTTAAAGTTTAGAAATTCAATGAGTGTTCATGCTAGGGAAAATCATTATCAAGTTCAGACCTGGCAAAATCGTTTGACTTCTTTGGAAATGTTGTTAGATTATGGTGAGCGGGTGCGATTAAAGAGTAAGAGGTGGTAGGTGTTATAGCAGTTTTATAAATATTTACTACAAATAAATTTTAGGTATTAGGTAGTCAGCAAATATTAATTTTGCCAGCATTGGAAACTTAGTTTCCAAGCATCCTATTATATCAAGTCTCATTAATTAGGGTTGGCTGAAAAAGTCTGTTAGTAAGGGAAGGGAATAGGCAATGTTGCAATAGTTGCAGGTATTAATTTTTCTGCATTTTTCCCACTCAGGTGAGGTCTAATCCCCAGCAGTTAAGATTAATTTAGTAATTTTTTGGCACTTTTTTCCTGGTTTAGCACAACTTAAACTGATGTATTATCAGGATTCTATATTTATTCAACTAGCCCTAATTAGCCATAATAAAAATTTTCTTCTATCTCAAGAGAATATTCTCTTGTTCCCTATTCCCTACTCCCTAAATTTTTTATTGTGGTTATTCAAAGAGACATGATATTAGTTATTTGTAACATTCTTTTTTTTTACAAGAATATTACAGTGGTTTTCATATGAATAAAGCACAATGATACTAACTCCTAACTTCTAACTCCTAACTCCTAACTCCTAACTCCTAATACCAAAAGTAATGGTATACTTCAGCTATACTTCAACACCTCAATAGTTACTAAGATTAAAAGTCTGTTTTTGACAATTATTAGTCGGTTAGTATAGATTTTTCCTACTTTTCCTCTCCCCACACCTCCCACACTTCCCCTCCACCGGAGGGGCGCGCGGGTGGGTCTCACACTTCCCCACCCAATCATATATAGCATTCTTTTTGAGAAATGGTATAACTCCTAACTCCTAACTCCTAACTCCTGACTCCTGACTCCTAACAATGAGTTTAGTGGTCTACTCAACTGAAAAGCGCTGTAGGTGGTAGGTATTATACTAATTATCAAAATGTTTACTACATTTTCTGAAAAAATATCTGATACCAAGCGTGATAAATTTTTTCTAAAAATAGTGGATATTAATTATAACTGCTTGTTTTTTGTATAAATTTATTGATATGATTGAGCGATAAAATTTACCATTTTTCTTCCTTCTTTCTCACCTTCTTCCCACTTCAATTCTTCCTTCTTTCTTACCTACACTATTTGTCACATTATTTTTGATCAAAATTACATAAATCTTATTCTGAAACTTTTGTGGGGAATTTCCATGGAAATTCCCTAAATTCTTTGTAAGCATTCAAGCATTAGCCTTTCCTGTGGGATGCATTCTCATTCAGTTTTTCCTTGGTAATAATTCTGCACTAATACCATTCAAAAATCTTGCTATATTTAATTAGGTGGGGGAGTCTGGAGACCCACCCGCGCGCCCCTCCCAGGACAGCTATCCCTTATAAGGAACTCCTGAAACCCTTGTAGGAGGGTGGGGAGAGGGGGAAGAGGGGGAAGAGGGGGGAGTAAGAATCTTGGGGTGCATTTCTCACTTCTTTATGTCTAATTCAATACATTATTTCTCAGAAAAAAGCTGATTCAATACTCGTGCATAACTGACTGAACTTGTCAAGTTTTATGTTAAGAAAGATGTTGATCATGCATAGCCCAGGACAGGAGGGGAAGTGTGGGATGTGGGGGTAGGGACGTTGCATGCAAGGTCCGTACAAAATAAGAATAATTAACATTAACTGGCTAATAATTAGGGAATAAGTTATTTTCGTCTTTTGTTAATTACTTAATAACTGAAGTGTCACCCAAGTATAGCATTAATGGATGGGAATTGGTATAAGTAATGAATAAGAAAGATTAGCAAATAATGCGAATGAGAGTAACTTTTAATTTTCCCTCAATCTTTCAACTCTGATTTTTTCCTCAAAAAGAATAAGTTAATGGCGCTCCAGCTAATAGCTGTTAATGTTTCGCTGCGCGACATGAAAAGCGTTAGCGTAGCTCCTCTGTTAGCGTAGCTCCTCCGAAGGAGGCAAGAGGCAGCTCCTCTGTAAGAGGCAGTTCCTCCCCAGGAGGCTGGCTATTTGCGCTGTATTCCGCAGGAAATACTTACGATTTTTTTTTGCCTAATTGACCAAAATATAAAAATTTAATAATACTAATAAATTTAACACAATTATCAATTAAAATTATCTATGACTTTTTGCTCTTAGGTAGTCAAGCAAAATTAATTGTATATTTAATGGTTAGGTTAAGTAGGTAGGCATTATTTTTATATCTACTGCTCCGGTATACAAGTATTTTTTTTCCCTATTTCCTATTTCCTATTTCCTGTTCCCTGCCAAATGTTAAATTCATTTTACACAGGTACTTACAGCACTTTTTAGGATGGTGAGGTACACCAGAAAATTAAGGTATTTTCCCTGTTCCCTAAAGTCCTAAAATTGTGTACCTCATCAACTCCGAAACTGCTGTAATACAGGTATTTATAAATACATTTTTGAGATTAATCCGAGAAATAAAAAATGAGTAAAAAATCTAGCAGATCGACAAAGTTATTAACAAAGATTCTAGTAATAGCAGGAATAATTAGCATTGGTATTTTACAAAATCTGTTGAAGCCAAAACCTGCTATGAATGCTGAAAGTATAGTATTTAAAGTTCCTAATCTCACAGATTTATATATGTCTGTAGATTCTCTGGAAGTATTTGCAAAAGAAGGGAGAATTACTAATGATTTTGGCTTCTATGCTGCTTTTATGACAAAAGAAGATTTAGCAAATTTGCGGAAAGTATTGCAAAAACGTTTTGATATACCGCCTGAATTAATTTATCGTATTACTAATATGGCTATGGGGCAAGATTTCCTCAAATATTTGGGTCGGTTAGTACAAATAGATCCTGATATTAATGGTTATGATGGTATGAGAACTGCTTTAATTGAAGCTGCATCAGATCCAGAAGATGGTTTTACTATTATCAATGTCATCAAAAAATTTCCCGCAAAAACAATCAGAATAAGTACAGATTTTTTATCTGAGTTTTCTAATGAGTTAACAACTTTTCAAGAATATCGAGATACTTCTATTACAGCGATTATTGAACAGGCAGAAAAACAAGTTTCTACAGACCCGCAAAGAGATTATTCTCAACTGGCAGATTTGAGTAACTTAGGTCCTTATAAAGTTACTAAAAAATCTATTAGTTTTGAAATAAATAGTTTGCGCCAAACTTACACAGGTTTAACAGGGTATTATACTCTGGAAGCTGATATTTACTTACCTGAAGGAATCTCTAAACCAGTACCTTTAGTAATTTATAGTCATGGTTTTGGAGCGGAGAAAAAAAGCATTCTTTTAGCAGAACATTTAGCATCTTATGGTATTGCATTAGCAGGAGTTGAACATCTGGGTAGTGACCTAGCATATCGTCAATCTTTTCTGAAAGGAGAAGTAGATATAGATATCAGTCCTATTGAATATCTTAGTAGACCATTAGACCTCAAATTTTTATTAGATGAACTGGAAAATTTAGTCAAAACTGACTCCTATTGGCAATCTAAAATAGACTTAGAAAAAGTCGGTGCATTAGGAAATTCTTTTGGTGCTACTACAGTCTTATCTTTAGGGGGTGCTAATATTAATTTGCCTAGACTAAATCAAGAATGTAACCCGGAAAAATTGAGTTTAAATGTATCAGTATTGTTGCAATGTCGTGCTAGTTACTTACCACCATCAAACTATCAGTTAAGAGACCCTCGTGTTAAGGCAGTTTTTGCTTATTTTCCGTTAACAAGTGTAGTTTTCGGACCTGAAGAAATGAGGAATATTTCTATTCCGACTCTAATTATGGGAGGTAGTCACGATATTCTGACTCCAGGGATAGAAGAGGATGTTCATCCTTTTATTTGGATGAATAATAATTCAGATAAATATTTGGCTTTTTTGGTTCCAGGAACTCATTTTTCTACTAGCACTTTAATACCTGGTTTGCCAGAGGTATTACAGGGTCCGACGCCGGAAGTCGGACAGTATTATTTAAAAAATTTAAGTGTGGCTTTCTTTAAAAAGTATCTAGATAATCAATCGGAATACGAACCATATTTAACTGCCTCCTATGGCAAAGTGATGAATAAAGATTCTCTAAATTTGAATTTAATTCAATCTTTAACGCCACAACAATTAATAACTGCTTATGGCAGCTCTCCACCAAAACCAATCATCCCTTCACCTATTACTGCCAAGATTCCTCAACGGCAAGAAACTATATTGGAGGAAATACAAAGAACTGGAGTAATGAAAGTGGCAATGAGACGAGATGCTACTCCTTTTGGTTATGTAAATAATACAGGAGAATGGGCTGGCTATTGTGAAGATATGATGGATGCTTTTGCTGAAAATATTGCTCAGGAATTAAATATTTCCACTGGAGTTAAAGTCATAGAAATTGTCTCTACTCTAGAAAACAGATTTCAATTAGTTCAAAATGGTATTGTACATTTAGAATGCGGTCCGAATACGATTAGGGATGATCTTAGAGGTGTGGCTTTTTCTAATCCTTTCTTTGTGACAGGAACTCATTTTTTAGTGAAAAAAGAAACACAAATAAATCCTGATGGTAATTTAGCAGGAGTTAAAACAGGTGTATTGAGAAATACTACTACAGAAAAGTTTATTCAAACAGAATATCCTAAATCGGAAGCAGTTTATTTTAAAGGTAGTAGAGGTATTAATGAAGCTCTAAAATCTCTGGTTAAAGGAGAAATTCAGACTTTAGCTAATGATGGAATTTTATCTGTTGGGGAATTGGTAAGACAAAATCTGGATATTAATAATTATAAGTTAGTGCCAGAAGAACCTTTAACTTGTGATTTTTATGGGATGATTATTCCTAATAATGACTCTCAATGGCAAACTAAAGTTAATTCTTTTCTTGACGGTGAGCAATCTCTACCTATTGATAAAAAATGGTTTAAAGATTTATTTCCTTATCAGTTAGAGGGTCTAGATTTTTGTGTGAATCAACAAAAGTAAATAAACGTATAATATAAGCATTCAGGTAGATCGCCTTTTCTGCGAAATCCACTTTTATTCAGCTTTTCTTTGGTAATAATTCTGCACAAGTAATTAGGGTTTGCTGAAAAAGTATGCATGGTATGGGTAGGAGTCAGGAGACAGAAGACAGCAGAAATGGGAATGAGCGAGGAGGTAGGAGTAAGAATTGTAAGAGTGATTTTTCTCCCATACTCTGGCCTAAAATACTAACTTTTTGAGGGTTTTAGACTGAAACAGGCGCACTTTTTTCGACCCCAAAAAGGCTAAATTATTTATATTTCAATGCTTTTAGATTTAATCAGCAAGCCCTAATTAATCAGAAAAATTAGCAAAGAATGCTTTGAGAGTAACTTTTAATTTTCCCTCAATATTTCAATTTTGATTCTTCCTTAAAAAAGAATAAGTAATGGCTGAATGCTTACCATATAGTATAGGCAATAATATCAAATCGGGTAGCATTGGTGTAATTAGATAAAGATGCTGGGGAGATGGGGAGATTCGGAGATTCGGAGATGGGGAGATTCGGAGATATAGAAAGATTTAGCAATAACTGAAGATGGAACATTTTTTTATACCGAATTAAGCGGATTTGATATAAAAAAGGAATAAGGAAGATAGGAAAGGGAAAATTTTGGCAATGTCAAGAAAAAAAAGCAGAAGGATGGTAGATTTTATCGTTCAATTAGATAAAGAACTTTAGACAAAAAAAACAGAAGCAGTTCTTATCAAAATCCCCTATTTTTAGTAAATATTTATCAAACTTCTATTATAGCAATCCTATTTCAGTTGTAATATTTTAGTGGTAGTTAGGAGTCAGAACTCAGGTAGGGGAGCCGTCGAATTGTCAACTTACCGAATAATTAATAATTATTAATTATTAATTAAATAATTCACCCTTTAAAGCCTCCCCAATAAAAGGGAAAAAGCGGTCGTTTGCGGAGCATGACCTAGGATGGGATGGCGAGGTTTCCCGAAGAATGCAGAGCCGCTCGGAAGTGCGCCATATCCAATCGACCAAGACAAGAAATAATATTTCCTTATATTCAATTCCCTCGCGGTTTTAACCAGAGGTAATTATCCATTATCCATTATCAATTAATGAAAGGAGTCATAATTTAAAAGGTTTTCAGTGAAAATTAGCTGTTATAAAAATTTTCACAACTAATTGAGGATTGCTATAGTTTATTATATGGAGATAATTAGGGTTTACTAATATAAAATTTCATAATTGATAGTAGGGTATAAATACCTCTATAATTATGCTATTTTCCCAGATTTTATGTTTGCTAAAAGCCTAAATTTTGTAGTTTACCCAAACAAAAAAAATTTCTTATATCAAGTTGGAATAATTACTTATAGCAATTCTCATACTGGTGAAATCTAAAATTCGTTTGTGTTCTACCAATTACCAAAAGTAATGCTATACTTAGTTGACACTTCAATTATTAAGTAATTAACACAGACTGAATAACTTTTTTGATAATTATTAGCTAGGAGCGCGTTAATTATTTATGTTTTTACTTCTCCGTACGGACGTTGCATGCAACTTCCCTACCTCCGACCCTACTACCCTACTCAAGAAAGTGTAGAAAAGTTTTTGATAAATGGTGTTAGGGAGTAGAGATTAGTAATTCGAGAGACAGGGAATAGCGGTGCGACCCCGCGGGGTGCGACAGACGCAAGGGAATGCTGACTAAGAGAGGGAATGCTGACCAAGAGAGAAAATAAGAAAAACAACTGTACCTCAGTAACTTGAGAAACGCTATATAAATAAATGGAAATAGGGAACAAGACATGGAAAGAAAGTCATTTCAGTTATCAGTTATCAGTTATCAGTACCTCTGGCTGTTTGCGCAGCATTCCGTAGGAAACCCAGAGGCTTGAAATAATGAAATTTATTCTTTTCATCCCCTTCAAAGGGCAGGCTTTAGACCTCTTTTTTTGGTAAAAGAAAAGGAAGTAGAAAAATTCTAGATTTTATCGTTCAATCTACTTAATAAGTTTAGACAACAAGAAAACAGTTATAATTAATATTTCCTATTTTTAGCAAACATTTATCAAACTCGTATAATGAATAGCAAAATTAACCTAGGTATTTTTAGAAAACATGGTGGCAAAACAAAAAAAAGGATGCTTTTGTGGTTAGGTTCCCTAGTATTAGGAACTATTCCCCTTCTGTTGATAACCTTCTCAGCAAAAGCAGCAGAACAAATTTATTTGAATTACGGTATTTTGAGAATAGGGGTTTCTTTAACTGCCTTAGAAAATTATGCTGAAACAGGTAAAGTTGACGAAGAATTAAAATTTTATCTCCTATTTATCAATGCAGAAAATCAACAAAAATTGAGAAATATCCTCAATTTTCAACTCAAGATTAATCCCATACAACTGGCTCAAGGTTTATCTTCTCAAATGGGAGAAAATTTACTTAATTATTTGGGAGCAATGATTCAGGTAGATGGTAAAAATGGTGCTGTTGCTATTCGAGAAGCTTTAATCACAACTGCTGAATCTCAAGATTTTACCCCAATAAATTTATTACAGAATTTTTCTGGTCAAATTCAGTTTGACATAATTAAAATCCTGACAACTAAGAGAGAATTTTTTAGCTTGATTCAAGATACAGAAAAACTGCTGCTAGAAGTTAAACAACTAACATTAACTGCTGCTACTACTGAACCAAAAGTAAATTTTTCTAGATTGCCAGATTTACGCCAAGTAGGGAATTTTTATTTCTATCAAGAGACTCTTAAACTGAACGATAAAAATCGAAAACGCCAATTCCTTGTTAATCTCTATTTACCTTCAAATCTATCAAAAACTCAAACTATACCAGTAGTTATTCTCTCTCCTGGTTTAGCAGCAAAACTTACTCAATGGCAACATTTAGCAAAACATTTAGCATCTCATGGTTTTGCTGTGGCAAAAGTACAACATCCAGGGAGTGATTTTAATCATTTTCAAGCTTTTCTAGATGGGGAAGAAAAAAATATATTTCAACTCCAAGAATTTATTAACAGACCTCTAGATATTAGTTACTTATTAGATGAGTTAGAACTGCGAAATAAATCTCAATTCCAAGGAAAGCTCAATCTAAAAAATGTGGGAATGGCAGGTCAATCTTTTGGTGCTTATACAGCTTTAGCTTTGGCTGGAGCAAAAATTAATTTTGAACAACTAAAACAAGATTGTTTGCCACAAATTAAATCTTTAAATCCTTCCTTATTTTTACAGTGTCGTGCTTTGGAATTGCCACAAAAAATTTATAATTTGCGCGATGAAAGAATTAAGTCAGTATTAGTTATGGACCCGGTGAATCGGAGTATATTTGGTCGGTCAGGTTTGACTCATATTAATATACCAATTTTTTGGGTTGCTGGTAGTGAAGATCAATTAACTCCAGTAGTAATAGAACAAGTTTATCCTTTTACTTGGTTACCAGTAAAAGAAAAGTATTTTATGTTGACAAAAGGTGCAAAACATCTGGATTTTAATGTGACTGCTATTCAGGATGTAAAATCTGTAGATGATGACTCTTTAAATCAGTTAGTTACTGCAAGTTCCCCTGTGATTAAATCTTATATTAATGCTTTTGGTTTAGCATTTTTTCAGATATATGTGAGGAATGATTCTAATTATTTAAATTATTTGCGTTCTTCTTATGCTTTAGCTATTAGTGAGGAACCCTATAATTTGGGTTTTTTGTCTACTTTGACCGCAGCAGAATTAGCTCAAGTTTTTGCTAGATATGACGAGTAATACCAAATTAATAAATGTTTGCTACAAATAGTTAAGCGATTTTTTAGAAGTCAGCAGTCAGGAGACAGGAGTCAGAATGAATAGGTTTGATATCATTTTTTATGTCGTAATTTCTCTTTTTCATCAAATAGGCATTTCCGATAAAGTCTTTTAATACTGCTTATTATTCGTAACATTCTTTTTTTTAAATGGTATAATACCAAATCTTACGAATTTTTGCTACATATCTTTGGTAGCTAGGAGTCAGGAGTTTGCTGTAGGGGAAAATTTTGAGATTGAATACCGCATTCAAGATGCTCAAAGAAATTGGCATTGGTTTTATGATCCCTCCATTAGTAGACAACTAGAAGATGATGAAATTATTATTGAAGGATTAGATATAGATATTACGGAGCGCAAACAAATAGAAGAAAACTTGAGAGAAGCAAAACAACTTTATCAGACAATTTTAAATAATACTTTAGAGGGTTTCTGGATTGTAGATGCTCAAGATAAATCGGCATCTATTCTGGAAGTTAATAATGCTTACTGTGAAATGACTGGTTACACGCGGGAAGAATTATTAGAAATTTGTATTGCTAATGTAGAAGTAGAAGAAACACCATAAATAGTTGCTCAACATACACAACAGATAATTGCTAAAGGTAATGAGTTCTGACTGACAAAGTTTTAGGTACTTTTCCTTGACTTAAAGCATAATTCCAGTGTCTTCTCAAGAGTTCTAACCAATTATCTATCTTGGCTATTTGTTCTTGATTTGGTTTAATTCTGTAGCAATG
>NZ_JAAHGT010001459.1 GCF_010672385.1 Okeania sp. SIO2F4 | reverse complement strand
CAATTAATCTAACAGGAGCTTATTTGGATGGAGCTAATTTGAGTGTAGCTAATTTAATTGCAGCTAAACTCAATGATGTGGAAATGACCAATGCTAACCTGACTGCTGCTGACCTCAATGGCGCAGTTTTAAGAAATGCTAACCTCAGTAGTGCTGACCTCAGTGCTGCTGACTTTAGCGATGCCAATCTTAGTAAGACTAATCTCATAAATGCTCATATTAGCGCTGCTAAATTCTCCAATGCTCAACTTGATGGTGCTAAAATCAATGAAGCTGACCTGAGTGCAGCCGATCTAAGTGGTGCTAATCTTCGTAACGCCGATCTAAGTGGTGCTAATCTTCGTAACGCCGATCTAAGTGGTGCTAATCTTCGTAACGCCGATCTAAGTGGTGCCGATCTAAGTGGTACCCATTTGGAAAATGCCGATCTTAGTTGGGCTGAACTCAAGGGTGTCAAACTTCGTGAAACAACCAGAATTGATCGAAAATGGTATACAGTTTGGCAAATTGTTAATGAAAAAATAGCAGTTAAAAACTTACAAGGTCATGACCTCAGTAATACTCAACTAAATAGTGTTGACCTCAGTCGTGCTAACCTTAGCAATGCTAATTTGAGTGGTGCGAGTCTGCGAGTAGCAGATTTGTGGGATGCCAATTTAGAAAATGCTAATCTGAGTAATGCTAACCTGGGTGGTGTTAATCTTAGTAGTGCTAATCTCAAGAGTGCTAACCTGAGTGGAACTGACCTTAGTCGCGCTCACCTGCGACATACCATTCTTACTAATACTATTCTCAATGGTGCTAACTTGATGGGGTCTGATTTATGGGGCGTTAACTTGGGTGGTATCGATCTTAGTGGTGTTAACCTGAGTTATGCTGACCTCACCTATGCAAATCTCCAAGATACTACTTTAAGTGGTGCTAATCTCAGTCGCGCTAATCTTAGCTATGCCAACCTCAGTGGTGTCAATCTCAGTGATGCTGATTTAAGTGGGATTAATCTGAGTAATGCCAATCTCAATAATTGTATATTACCTGATTAGACATAGGCGTGAAAAAGATCTAGACTTTTTGCATCTAGTAGGGAACACTTAACTGGGAATAGGGAACAGGCAAGATATTTTCAGGAAAAAGGTACGAAAAATGATTTTTTGACGAACTTTTACAACTCTAGCTGATGCTAAATAAAAGGCAAGTTTATTTTCTGGAGATGTCTATTGAAAGA
>NZ_JAAHGT010001458.1 GCF_010672385.1 Okeania sp. SIO2F4 | reverse complement strand
TTCGGCTGTCGCCGACATGAAAAACGCGCGTTGTGCGGAACGCTAAACGCCATATCCAATCGACCAAGAGAAGAAAAAAATTTCCTTTTTAACCAATCCTATCCGTTTTTAAGAAGAGGTAATTATTAATTATTAATTATTAATTATTGAACTAAGCCACAAATAGTCATAATTCCTTGTTGATAGTTTTTCGGAATTTAATCTCAATATTTCTTGAGACAGCCTAAATATTTTAATTAATCTAATTATATTTTCAAGAAAAATTCGCATCACTTGCAAATTCTCTATTTTGAGATTTTTATCAGTCTGTTAATTCTCGTTTTTTCGCCTTTTTTCTAGGTATTTTAATCCGCAGTTCTCCACTATAGGCTTTATCTCCACTAAATTTTTGTTGAGTGTCAAATTTTTTCTCACTTTCACGGAAATATTGCACATCACTTTTTTTCCCTGGTTCTCCTGCTGAAATATCTACAATATCTTTACCTTTTGGCAAGACAATGACTTGTCCTTTTTTTTGTATGATTCTTTTTCTTTCCTGAGTAATATTATTTTTGTTTTTCATCTTCTATTCGTCTTTATCTGCCTTGTTCGTACCTATCTAAAATTAATTCAAACTCCGTTAATATTCCTTTAATAATTTCATATTCACTTTGTTTTTTTACCTCTTCTAGGAGGTTTGGTGTTCAATAATTAATAATTAACAATTAATAATTAATAATTACCTATTCTGTAATAGAAGGATTGGTTAAAAGGAATTTTTTTCTTCTCAAGGGGAGATTGGATATGGTTAGGTAACCCATGAATCCCATCCTAGGTCATGCTCCGCTTTCCGACCGCTGTCTTGGTCGATTGGAGGCTAGCGAGGAGACCTCGCCATCCCATCCTGACGGAATGCTCCGCTTTCCGACCGCTTTTTCTCCATGAATGGAGAGGCTTTATACCTTAATTTTTCGGTAATAAATCACAGATAATTGGCTACCAAGAATTAAAGGGATCGTAATTCTGTAGTTTCACTCACTCCAATCGAAGAGAGGCTTGGGACAATTTTGAATGACCCGTACACTGATAAATTGAGGGATGTTATGGAGTACCGTCCTCTTCTAAAAAATGGTTCTTCTTCTCCACCTGTACCGC
The DNA here is from genome assembly GCF_010672385.1 of Okeania sp. SIO2F4. Taxonomy (GTDB): domain Bacteria; phylum Cyanobacteriota; class Cyanobacteriia; order Cyanobacteriales; family Microcoleaceae; genus Trichodesmium. The sequence continues at coordinate 93 of NZ_JAAHGT010001458.1, read as the reverse complement.
TTATTGGTCAACCCAAGATTTCTGTTATTAGTGGTCAGGCAAAAATAAATATCCAGGAATGGCAAAGCTACAATAGAATATTTTCTGTGACTA
>NZ_JAAHGT010001457.1 GCF_010672385.1 Okeania sp. SIO2F4 | reverse complement strand
AAACTTATTTTGTTTAGCTAACTCAACCGTTGTATCAACTGCTGCCGACTCTGGAATTTGTTCTAAATAAGATAATTGATATAAACCAATATGGAGAATAATGCGTAAATCAGGGTTTTGTTGATGAGATTTCTTTTTAGCTAATTCGTCGATAATAGCATCAAGCGATCGCTCTCTTCTGACACACCCATAAACTAATTCTGTAACTAATCTGCGGTTAGCATCAATTAAGTCATTTTTTCTCAGATATTTATCTAGAGCAAAATCAGCAAAAGCTTGTTTTCGATGTATTTCTTGGAGGATAATAAAAGCTAATTGACGGGGGTTATTATTCATAATAGGGAATAGGGAATAGGGAGCAGGGATAAATAATTGATTTTATGATTTATTATTGGAGATGTATAATAGAAATAAAGATAGGTGTACCTCATTAGTCTGAGAAATACTATAACATAATTTAGAGCTATGATTTTAATTTTATCAGTCAAACAAAAAACCTGGTTTATTCCCTTAATTATTTGTTAAAATCAGGACTTTAATCGACCCAATTTATGGGTAACTCTTATTTATGAAACTGCTATAATGAATAAAAAAATTAGGAGAAATTATGATAAATTTTAATTTGATTAATTAAGCAGAAAATTCCACTAAATTAAATTATACAGTTTGGAATTAATTTTTTCTTTTGTATTAGACTGAAAAATCTAAAATGGTGCGTTACGACAGATTGTTAAATTTTCATAGTCTCAATTTTCCCCGTCTAACGCACCCTACTAGACCGACACAGCTAATTTTGCTGTTTGTTGGGCAAATTACTATTAATTCCCAGGGAGAAAATTCCCAAAATTTTCTCTAAGTTATTAATAAAATATTCAGTTAGATCGATGTAAACTTCTGTATTTTCTAATTGTAAGAATTTCCAAATATTCCCAGTTGTGACGACGCCGTAAATGGTGGAAATTTGATTACCTTGTTGTTGATTAAATATTTGTGCTGCAATCATTTCTGCCAGACATTGCCCTAATCCGGCGTTTAAGTTTTCTTTTTTAGCTTCTACAATAGCAAAAACTGGAGATTTAATAAATAGTTGTTCTGGGTCTAGACTAATGAGAAAGTCACAAGTACCGTTTAATCCTCTGGCAGTATCGACGTTAAATTCTGTTCCTGAAAACAGGCTAATTTTCAATAATTAATAATTAACAATTAATAATTAATAATTACCTCTTCT
>NZ_JAAHGT010001456.1 GCF_010672385.1 Okeania sp. SIO2F4 | reverse complement strand
GTGGACTCCATCCGTGGTTGGGATGTTTTTTCATATACTACTTCAATTATATAGCAACCAGTGGCAGGTACCCCAACTGACTTCAACTACAGTATCCACAACTACAGGTATGCATGATTTCACTCATAGATAAGTGACAAATACCATCTTTGAGACTTGCTCTATAGACTGATTCTTTGGAATATATAACTACATTCCTACCTTGAGTTTTATTTTTATACTTTGGTATTTTGGGCTTACTCAAAAACTTGGCTGGATGTTTTGACCATTCAATGATTGCCTGAAAATAACCACGCCAAGTGGCAACCAAGCATTTTATTATTTGTTTTGATACTTTAGTTGGTAATGCTAATCGGCATCGCTATCTTTGGTGGCGTGGTACAGTTTAGTTAAATCTAGACTTTTTGAGGACTTGAAAAAATGCTGACGACAATAATAGTTAGCCAGGTTGTACAAGTTTTTTGATTTAAAGGCTAACTCATCACACACCCGCCAAAAGTTATGTGTTCGGTTAATAATATGTCTGTCAACAAGTCGCATTCACTTTCTATTTTTCAGATTTTAGTTGTTACCTATTTAATACTACAACAATGAGTGTAGATTTTACAACTATTTTCTACGGTTTAAGTTGAACAGTTAATTACCCTCATTCCTTCATAATTAATATCATTGAAATTGTCATATTTTTCCTCAAGCTTCTTATTCAAAATGCCGTAAATATCAAGTTTTCTAAGTTTTCCGTTCTACTAAACTTACCCAAACTTACTCATGAATGATTGCATGAGCTTTGGAGCTAGCTTCCTGTTTCACGCATATACCACTGACCGCAGTCTGCGTACGGACGTTGCATAAGGGCGTCCCTTCTTCTCCACAGGCTTAAAATCGGTGAGAACTTCACCTAATTATTCACATAGTTTTCGCTCGTTGACAGCAGCATTAAAGTCTCTTTCAGCTTGAAATCCACAGTTAGCACAATTATAAGTTCTCTCATGTAAGGGCATTTTTTGTTGATGCCCTTACATGAGAGAACATATTTGAGAACTTGGATAAAATCTAGGAACTATCACGATCTGGCTTCCATACCACTCACACTTGTATGTAAGTTGACGCTTGAACTCATAAAAGCCACAGTCTGCTATGGCACTTGCTAGTTTATGATCTCTTGGTCGATTGGAGGCAAGCGAGGAGACCTCGCCATCCCATCCTAACGGACTGCGAGCAATTCATGTCGCGAAGCGAA
>NZ_JAAHGT010001455.1 GCF_010672385.1 Okeania sp. SIO2F4 | reverse complement strand
CCCTGGGGTGCCAGTGCTTCTATGTATCAACAATGGTCTGATGCTTTACCTCCAGAAATAGAAGTTTTACCCATTCAATTACCGGGTAGACAAAGGCGACTTCAGGAAAAACCTTTTACAGATTTTGCTAGTATGATTGAGGTTTTAGCAGATTTCCTTTCTCCTTATTTGGATCAACCTTTTGCTTTCTTTGGTCATAGTATGGGAGCATTGATTGCTTTTGAGCTTGCTTATGTTTTGGAACAACAATATAATTTGAAACCAAGACAGTTGTTTTTGAGTGGTGTTGTTCCACCATCAGACAATACTTTGTTAGAAAAAATAGCATCTCTTTCAGAAGCAGAAAGACTTAATTATCTTCTAGAAATTTCTGAAATTCCAGAAAGTATTACTAAAGATTCATCGCTTTTAAATGAATTAATGAATATCTTTAAGGCAGATTTTCAACTGTTACAAAGTTACCGTTATGTAGACAAAAAGCCACTAGGTTGCCCAATCTCTAGTTTTAGTGGAGTAGATGATTATACAGTTAGCGATCGCCAACTTTCTCTGTGGTCTGAGTATACTACCAGCAACCTAAAAATAGATAGGATACCTGGTAAACATATGTTTATGTTTTTGAAAGATAGTCAAAAATTACTTTTGGAGCTAATCTCTCAAGAACTTTTACCACAATTAATTGCTCAATAAATAAATTATTGGGGTGCAAAATTAGCACCCTTTTTTCTTAAAATTAAGGAGGGTAGTGCTACTATAGATGTAGTAATATTTATAAATAGGGTTTGCGATCAAAAGTCTTTTAGTAGGGGTAGGAGACAGGAGAAATGGGAATTAGCGAGGAGGTAGGAGTAAGAATTGTCAATTTGGGATTTTTCTGCGCAATTTTTGCCTAAAATACACTCAAATTTGAGCATGAAGATCTGAAAAATTTGCACTTTTTTCGACCTCAAAAAGGCTAAAACCTTTATCTGCAAACGCTTTTATATTTAATCAGCAAGCCCTAAATAAATCCCTTTCACTCTCAAGAGTTTAACTACAAAAATCGCTAGTTGTACGCTACTACTTTAAGGAGTATGGTGTCACCCTCTTATAATATTTTGGGTAGTCCTAAAAAGGAAAGGATAAAGTTCATTAATGGATAATGGATAATGGATAATGGATAATTATCTCTCCCTTTTAGGGAGAGGATTGACTAAAAGGAAAAAATTTATTTCTCTTGGTTGATTGGATATGGCGTTTGCTAGTTTACAT
>NZ_JAAHGT010001454.1 GCF_010672385.1 Okeania sp. SIO2F4 | reverse complement strand
GAATATATTAGGCTTTGATCAAAACCAGATCGAACAAAAGTTGAGTCCATCTCAAATAATAACATTACAAATATTATTATACTTAACATCAGTACATAAAACCGTACAAATATCAAAATTAAGTACTTATTTTCCCCTACCAATAAAATTAGAAAGTAAGCGAAAACACATACAAAGATTTTTGACTTTAAAGGAGTTAAGTTTACCTTGATTCTGGTTTCCTTTAGTTAAAATGATGAGCGAAAATTTATTCAGTATTACCTCAGAGTTAGTCGGAATTTTAGATCTAACTGAGTGGGAAGATACTAACATATTAATGATTAGTATAGGTGGGAAAAAGAGGGCTTTACCTGTGTATTGGAAGATTTTAACTCATAAAGGAGCTAGTAATTTAATAGAACAACAAGCAGTAATGCCTCCTGTATTTCAACTCCTCAAAAAATCTCAAATTATCCTCATAGCAGATAGAGAATTCCAGAGTATTTTCCGATCACATTGGCTGAAAAAATATCAAAAGCATAATGTATATTTTGCATTGAGACAAAAAAAGTCAACAATGATTAAAAGAGGGAGCAAATCTTGTAAATTATCAGAATTAACAGCAAATACTGGTGAAGCTAAATTATTATTAAATCAAAAAATCACTAAAACGAAATAGGGAATGTATAATTTACTGAGCTACAAAAAACAGAGAGCTCGTCACAAATCTGTTTCAGAAAAATGGTATATTTTCACAAATTTATCGTCACCAGGAAAAATCCCAAAAATATATAGCCAGAGAATGGGAATTGAAGCAATGTTTAAAGATTATCAAACTGGTGGTTATAATCTGGAATCAGCCCAAGCCAACGAAAAAAGATTGAATAATTTGATTTGATTAATAGCTATTTCATACACAATTAATTCATTGACAGGAGAAAAGATTAAAAATCAAGGAATTCAAGAAGATATATCAAGAACCAATGAAAAAAGAAGAATATACACAAACGTACAGTAATTTTTTCCTCGGATTATCTTATATCTCTTGGGCAGTAAATGATGATTTTGTGTGGAAATTAAGAGAAAATTTAATGATGCTAAATTCCCATAAGTTTCTATATTATCCCAGAGGAATCAAAGGGATTAATAGGCTGTTAAATAATGGCGCGATCTCTGGTTAACAATTCATTAATAAAAGTAAGTTTTTTGATAAGATTATTTAGAGCCATACTTGAACTATTGTTCAATAAAGATGGGGGGTGTAGTGCGTTAG
>NZ_JAAHGT010001453.1 GCF_010672385.1 Okeania sp. SIO2F4 | reverse complement strand
ATGTTGCTAATTGTCAATAAATTTGGCCAAAATACTTTCAATTATTATCAAATAATATTATTGTTAATTTTAGCTAACAATATGAATTTTAACTATATTGATCCCATACCAATATTTACTTAATTCTCAGACAAATTATACTATGACAAACTTAGCAAATCATCTAGAAAATATTAGCCATGACAAGAGCAATCGTTATTTGAGAATAGAAAATTTTGATTCTCAAGATTTATGGAGAAATGTTCGCGTGTGAAATTGTACCTAATACAGAGGGCTATTTAATCTTTGATGATACAGTTATCAACAAGGAATATGGTAATAAAATTGAGTTAGTCCGGGGACAATATAGTGGTAATCAGCATAAAGTAATTCGTGGTATAGGGATAGTAAATTGTAGATATTTTCATCCACAAATAGAACAATTTTGGCACTCTTGATTATCGAATTTATGACCCAGATACTGATAATAAAACGCGAGTTAGATCATGTTGAAGAAATAATATTAAACCTGGTAAATCATAAAAAACTACCATTTCAAACTGTGTTAATGGATAGTTGGTCTGCAACACAAAGATTAATGGGATTAATAGATAACTTAGGAAAAATTTCTGACTGTCCCTTAAAAATAAATCGCGCGCGTCGATGATACTGGTGGTGTAGAAAAATCTAAAAACATAGGAGGATTAAGTTGGAAATCCTCAGAAAAAATATCAGGTAAAATAATTAAAATTCAAGGAATTCCTTTGAGTTCAAAAAGTCAAGCTCCATACGGGGAAATGTTTCTACCAACTTCAGCAGAATATATTGTCACTAATGACTTAGGTCAATCTTCGCATTTATGCTGTAGATATGAAGTCTCAAACTAGATGGAAAATAGAAGAATTTCACGCCCGAATTAAGCAATTAACACGCAAGCGAATTTTGTCAATGTCGTCTCAGGGACATTCAAAAAAATCACATAGCCTGTGCTATGTTAGTCTGGAATTTCTTAAAAAGATTCGCAGTGAAAATAGGAAAAACTATTGATCAAGTCAAACATGAATTACTCTGCTGATTATCTGCTCCAAGAACTGAAAAAGCCCACAATAAAATTCAGGGCTATTTTTATTTTATAGGTGTTTTTACCCTTGTTTTGACAATGGTATTTGTCTTGAGGCGATCGCTACATTTTTTCAAAGCATTGGTGGAGCAAGTGCGGCAGCTACATCGCTCTATTTACCATACGCTATATATAGTGTCTTTGCGTAAGTCCTG
>NZ_JAAHGT010001452.1 GCF_010672385.1 Okeania sp. SIO2F4 | reverse complement strand
GCAAAAATTAGTAAAAATAACTAGGGTTTGCTGAAAAAAGTATGAGTGGCAAGGGTAGGAGGACCGAGTCAGGAGGACCGAGTCAGGAGTCAGGAGGAACGGCAATTATAGAGGAGGTAGGAGTCATAATTTGCCATTGGTTTTTCTGCCGTTGTCTGCCAAAAATGCTAACTTTTCCAGCTTGCTCGAGGGAAAAGCTCGTACTTTTTTAGATTCAAAAAGACACTTACCTTTATATTTCATGATTTTATGATTATTCAGCAAGCCCTAACTAGAGTAGGCAATAAATAGTCATTTGCAATTTTAATCAGTATTTATTACCTAAATCCAGAGTAAATAAATTCCTTAACTATAATTTTGTTAATTATTTATCTTTTATCTTTGAGCTTTTCCACATAACCCCACAAACTATAATCACGAGCTAACCAACCATGAAAAAAAGCCATCTGACTTCCATCTTCTTGAACTCTTTTATAACGATAAATAATCCTTTCGTTAATCATCTGCAGTGCAGTATTTCGATTATTCCCCTCTGCTAATGCTTCCTTGGTTTTAACATCAAATACACCTGTTTGTGGTAATCCTAAAGCTTGTTGCAGAAAAGTTACTGAGTTATTAATACCAAAATTAACGGCAGTATCAAACATAACTACAGCTAGAGCGGGGTGCATGGTAGCTGACCTACTATTATCCCAATAACTTTGATAAATTTCCATCAGTTCAGCATCAGACATTTGGGCAACATCTAATGGTGGTAAACCCCTTCGGCGTCGATAGGCATTATATTCAGTTTGTAAAATTCCTTTATAAGTTCTACCTCCTTTATCTGCTGGATGATTACTAAATCCACCTTCAAAGTATAGGGTAAAAGATAGGGCTGTTTCAAATAATTTTTCTTCGTAGTTTTTTTCAGTTTTGGCTAGGGCAGGAATTTTATGACTAATACTAATAGGCATTCCTACTGCCAAAATTAATGAAATAATTCCCACAATTATTTTGGGTTTAAATTTGATTTTTCGTTGGGGTAAATTTGATTTTTTCCAAATCATTAGAATATTCCTTATTTATTAAGTCTGGTAGTAGTGGACTGACACACCTTAAAATAAGACTGGTTTTTAACACAATAATAAATTTCAAATAAATGAAACAAGGAGTAAAAAATATACTAATTATCATATCTGTATTTACTCTCATTAATTCTCAGGCACAATAGTCAAATACATATGTAAAGAAAAAAAACTCGTTGACGATTAACTT
>NZ_JAAHGT010001451.1 GCF_010672385.1 Okeania sp. SIO2F4 | reverse complement strand
AAACCTTACCCAAAACTTCTTAGTAGCCCTCTCTTAATCTTAATCAACTTATTATTTATAATTACAGAAACATATTAACTTTTTTGCTCTGATATCCTGGAGTAAGGAGTTTCATTAATGGATAATGGATAATGGATAATTGATAATTACCTCTGGTTAAAACCGAGAGGATTGAATATAAGGAATATTTTCTTTGTTTTCCCCTATCCAAGGGGAGGCTTCAAGGCGCAAATTATTTAATTATTAATTATTAATTATTAATTTTTCGGTAATTTTTTAACTTGCTGCAGGGAGTTTCATAGTTAGATAACAAGAGTTAAACTGAGCAATTTACACTTCAAACCCGTCTCTAAAATATATTGATAATCTTCCCTTTGCCAAGTTAAGCTGTTCTTTCCTTTGATCAACAACATCAATAAACCGCATTTAGATAACTCCTATTTATCCATAGTTCATATATTTAAAAAAATGCAGATTTATAGGAGATTCCCAACCTGATAGAATTTTGTAGGGACAGAATATTCATATCAGCAGTTCTAGTCAATTAACCAAATACTCTGCACAAATAATCCACCCCTACAAAACTTAATTTCACTCCACAGAAGTGTCGAAGCCAAGCCGTAAATTATACTTTACGATAAGGAACCATACTCAGATTAATACTACCCAAGTTAGGTTTTTGTACTACACTCCCTTGTACACCAAGACTCCGTGCCAAATTCAAGAATTGAGAAGGATCGCCTTCCTGAGCCTTCTTTTCTTGAGGAGTAAAGCGACGTATTTCATTTTGATACACGATTTGAGGGAAACCTAGAATAGTCCGATAGTAGAACTCATAACGAGGTGTCTTCAGATTAAAAGGAGTTTCTCCTCCATCGCGTTGGGGTAAAACCCGACGACGCTGATAAGGCACAGTTTCAAAACCAAAGTTTTCCAAATATTCCTCACTATCAAGCAACTCATCAATGAAACCTTCAATACCCTTGGTAGCTACAACAATAGACCAAGCAATCTTTTCCCTTTCGCTGTAAACATCACGACCCAACACCCGTTGAACGCATAACTCAACAAAGCGATAATTGCTATTAGTCTCGTAATTATTCCGACGGAATGGCTCGGACATTACCAAACCCCGAATAAAATCTCGAACTGTAATTTGACCATTTTTTAGCTGAGATTCCAGGAAGGTTTGGCGATCGCTCTTCAGAATCTGATGTTCACTATAAATTTGGCGATAAGCTGCCCAAATTAATTCATCCA
>NZ_JAAHGT010001450.1 GCF_010672385.1 Okeania sp. SIO2F4 | reverse complement strand
TCAATAGTTACTAAGATTAAAAGTCTGTTTTTGACAATTATTAGTCGGTATTTTATAGATTTTTCCTACTTTTCCTCTCCCCACACCTCCCACACTTCCGTACGGACGTTGCATAAGGGCGTCCCTACCCCACCCAATCATATATAGCATTCTTTTTGAGAAATGGTATTACGCAGAACCGCCATATCTTGTAGAGGCGATTCGCGAATCGCCCCTACATATGGCGTATAATTGCATATTTTGCGTAAGTCCTGTTATAACTATTCAACCGGACATGATATTAGATGATTTTCCAGGTAGAGAATACCGATTAGTTTTCCTTAGTTAAGCATTGGGGTGCAGCAGAGACTTTTCGGCGTCTGTTGGATAAAAGATGGCTCCCTAGCGTTGCTCTTGTCTTTGTCGAGATGATTAATCAATACCCTTTGTCGAGTTGGTTTCACCTTATTAATGATGCTCTTTGGTAGGTTCTTGGTTTGGTCTAGGGGGATATTCAATAGATGACAGCTATTGTGAGCGCAGGATGCAGCAAATTCCCTAGTGCAGAATGGCGGAAATAACTGACCAGTTACAAAATCCTAAAAACCTTACTAATCAATACTTTTGACTTTTGACTTTTGACTTTTGACTTCCGCGTAGCGGCACTAGTCTCAGAGTTGTTTAAAATTAGAGGATTATTTCTACATATAAGTCTGAAGTTCATATCGCAAAGCAGTCTCAACCCTTTCATATTCTGCCTTTGCCTGAGATAAAATAACATTTGCTCCTTCTGTAGTCCCCCCACGTCCAATAAATTCTAAGTTCTTGCAAAGCTCAGATAACTTTGTGGCACCGATAGAAGCACTACTAGACTTCATGGTGTGAGCAGATTTTCGTAGCAATTCTGGCTGTAGTTGCTCAATTGCTTGACTAATTTCATCTAAAAGTATGGGTGTATCTTCCAGATAGCAATCAATTATTTCTACAACCATTTCGGGAGCGTCTCCTGCCATTTCCTTCAACTCTTGCAATACTGCTTTATCGATCGCTATTTCTAATTCTGGCGCAGGTGCTTTTTCCTGCTTAACTATTGTTTCTGTTGCTGGAAAACTGCATTTATTTAAAGCTGTACTCAATGCTTCTCGACGAACTGGTTTACTAATATAGTCATCCATACCAGAGAAACACAAAATCCGCGAGCACATGTGCAAAGAGCAAAGCCGCAAAAAGAGATTTGGTCTCTGTGTCCCAATTGAAAGTTTGGATGAGGGCCTTCGCTGTTA
>NZ_JAAHGT010000145.1 GCF_010672385.1 Okeania sp. SIO2F4 | reverse complement strand
TTTTTTTTCTGGGAGGGTATTTTGGAAATTTTTCCCCTGTGTAGATGGTGCTTTAATTTCTATTTTGTTGGCACGACCTATTGCTCCTACTGCTATTAATAATAAGTCATTATAATTAGAGGTTATTGAGTTAGTTGTTTCTCGATTGTATAAGACAGAAACAAAATTTTGCATAGTTTCTGCTTGACTGCGTTGATTATAGGTTTTGAGTTGTTGAGAATTGAATATTTCTGTTTGTTCCTCTGCCAAAATAACTTCGTGCAGATAATTGCAAAAGTTATTGTTGATTGTGACAATTTGGGAAAAATTAGGATGCTCAGATTCGGTAAAAGATGGCAAGGAAAAATTATCAAAAAAATCACTCGATACCGACCCAACAGATTCATCAATAGATTCATAATTTTGACTTGAAATGGCTTTTGAATTTTGACTTGTAATAAATTCATACTTTTGACTTTTGACTTTTGACTTTTGAATTATAAAGAGGTGGTTTAACCATTTTTCTACTAAAGGATCGGACAAACTATTGAAATCTTCAGTTAAATCTGTATTAGTAAGATTAATCTGAATTAATTCGGCTTTTTCCAAAGAAATTCCCAATAATTTGCCTTGAGTCTGAGCATGGCAATTAAAAATTAACTCTCCCGGTTTAACTGTAAATAAATAATGACGATTTCCGATTAATTCTCCCGCTGATTCCAGGGAATAAAATATTTCCACTTCCCCAGATTTTACTAACCAGATAATTTGGGGAGATTCAAAAATTAGCGGTTGATTACCTTCCAGAAAATAATGTTCTCCTTTATTTTCTAAATCTGCCAATAAACGAGCAGAAAAAACAGAATTTTCAGTAGTATTTTTCTCTCGTCTTTCTCCATTTATTCCCGAAACCCAACTCTCTTCTTCCTTCATTCTGACTCCTGTACGGACGTTCATAACAAAAATGCGAACGTCCCTACGAATCCTGACTCCTTCTTTCTTTGACTCCTGACTCCTTTCTTCTACCTCTAATAATTCCCGATAATAAACACCCTCATTCCAAAGTTGTTGATGAGTACCTCTTTCTAATACTTTTCCTTCTTTTAAAACTAGAATTTCATCACAATCTCGAATCGTACTTAAACGGTGTGCGACGACAATACAAGCACAACCTCGACGACGTAAATTATAATCGATAATTCTTTCAGTTTCCGCATCTAAACTACTCGTTGCTTCATCTAAAATTAAAATTCGAGGATTATTTACTAACGCCCTGGCAATTTCTAAACGTTGTCTTTGACCACCCGATAAATTCACTCCACCTTCCAACAAATTAGCATCATAAGCACCAGTCAAAGTCGTAATAAATTCGTGAATATTTGCATCTTTACAAGCTTGAATCAAAGCCGAATTACTAATAGTTGGATTCCATAAAGTTAAATTTTCTCGAATTGTTCCTTCAAATAAAAATATATCTTGCGCCACCATTGCCACAGACTTGGTTAAAACAGAACGAGGAATTTCTTGACGACTCACATCATCAAATAAAATTTCTCCCAATTTGGGTTTATATAAACCACAAACTAAATTGGCAATAGTTGATTTTCCAGAACCACTTTTTCCGACTAAAGCAACTCTTGAACCAGGCTTAATTAACAAATTAAAATTTTCAATTAATGGAGGTTTCAAAGGATTATAACCAAAAGTAATATTTCTCAGTTCAACTTTACCTTTTAAAAGAGAAGTAGGGACGTTGCATGCAACGTCCCTACAAGGTACGCCCGTATAAGGTACGCCCGTATAAGGTACGTCCGTATAAGGTACGTCCGTATAAGGTAGGGGCGATTCGCGAATCGCCCCTACAGATTCGCTAATTGCCCCTACGGGTTTTTCCACCTCATTTTCCTCTTCAAAAACATAATTTTCTACTGCTTCAGTAATTTCAATATCTTCATCAAGAGGATGATCTAAAACATCATCCAGACGTTCCAAACTTGCTTCCAACTCTTGTAAACTACTACCAAAATTGATTAATTCACCCAGAGGATTTAAAAAACCAGAAGCTACAGTTTGAAATGCTACTAACATCCCAATACTCATTTCCCCTCCCATTACTTTTAACCCTCCTAATACCAAAATTATCCCAGAAGCAAGACTGCTTAAAAATGTTGGTAAAACAGTTAAAACTTTAGTTTGAATATTTAATCTTTGCTCCTCATTCATTACCTGAGAATATATTCCCAAAATCCGCGCAAATACATAAGATTCTAACCCCCCAGCCTTCAAAGTTTCAATTGCTCCTAAACCACCTAAAAGATAACCAGATAATTTTCCCTTTTTTTCGCTCAAATTCAAAGTTGCTTCAATCCGAAATTGTCGGAGCCAATATAATGCTGCTACATTAATCAAACCAAAAACTATAGTAATTCCAGCTAAAACTCCATTATAAAAACTCATTAAAACTGCATAAAATACCAACATTATCGCATCAATTAAAGTATTTGCCACCCGACTCAATAATTGTACAGTTTGGTCATTCAACGCAGCACGAGAACTAATATCTCCAGCAAATCTTTGAGCATAAAATTTCATAGGCAACCGCAGCAAATGCCACATAAACTGACTATTCATCGTAATCGAAAGTTTAATAATTAACTTCCGCAAGAAAATATATTGCATCCTAGCAATAGTAAATTGCAGAATAGTTGTAACAGCCATTCCTAACAGTAAAGGGCGGAGCCAATCTTGAAAACCCTCCACTAAAACTTGGTCAACAAAAACCAAACTAAAAGCCGGAATAATTAAGCGAATTAAACTGAGGAAAAAACCAGCGATAAAAGTAAAAGCAAGAGCAGTTTTCGAGTTTTGTAAACGAACAGCCAAATAAGCAATAAAATTTCTTTTTTTTCCTCCTTTAACAAACTCCTCTCCCGGTTCCATCTGCAAAACAATACCACTGTAAGATTTCGCAAATTCTTCCTTACTAACTTTCCGTCTACCCAATGCCGGATCGTTAAGATAAGCAAACTTTTTATCAAAACCTTCTACTACCAAAAAATGATTAAATTTCCAAAAAATAATCACAGGTAAATCGGTATTTTCTAAGAATTCAACAGTGCTTTTTCCACCCTTAGCTGTTAAACCATATTCTCTTGCAGTCCTGACAATTTGACCTGCATTAGTACCATCTCGACTCACACCACATTTACCGCGCAACTCCATTAAAGGAACTTCACGTCCATAATATTTCAGAATAATACCCAAAGATGCAGCACCACATTCAGTAGCCTCCCTTTGTAAAAAAGGTTTCGTTTTTACTCTCATACCATTTCACGGAATTCAAAATTCAAAAGTCATTTCAAGTCAAAAGTCAAAAGTCAAAATTCATGCATTAAGAATTAATCAATTCAAAAATCATTTCAAGTCAAAATTCAAAAGTCAAAATTCAAAAGTCATTTCAAGTCAAAAGTCAAAATTCAAAAGTCATTTCAAGTCAAAAGTCAAAAGTCAAAATTCATGCATTAAGAATTCAAAAGTCAAAATTCATGCATTAAGAATTAATCAATTCAAAAGTGATAATTATTAAGTTATAGTTATTCTGGTTTATACTGAGACAATAATTTCTTGCTGTCAAAGGGTTTCAAGCTCAAAAAATGTTTCATTCTTATTCAGAATAACTATAAAAGTTAAAAAGCAAAAGTAAAATGAAAAATAATATACCTGTACCTATTACAGAGAGAACTTTTGAATTTGCAGTTAGAATTACTAAACTTTGTAATCTGTTAGACCAGCAACCAGGAACACCCAGATTACTAGCTAATCAATTATTTAGATCTGGAACATCAATTGGAGCTAATCTAGCAGAATCACAGTCAGCTCAGAGTACCAAAGATTTTATTAGTAAGCAAGAAATATCTCTCAAAGAAGCAAAGGAAACCCGATATTGGTTAAGATTACTTATTGAAACTGACATGATAGAATCTGAAAGAATAGCCAAGCTTTTAGATGAATGCGAACAACTCATTAAAATTCTAGCTCAATCCATAGTTACTAGCAAAAAAAAGCTGAATAATTAACTTATTACTTTCAACTTAAAATTTCTTACTTTTGAATTTTGAATTTTGACTTGATTAATTCTTACTTTTGAATTTTGAATTTTGACTTGATTAATTCTTACTTTTGAATTTTGACTTTTGAATTAAAAATAATGCCTTACAGCGATTTTACATTACCCAAAATCCAACAAGAATTTTCCTTAAAAATCCAAGAAAAAGTCGATTTTTTTGCCAATACTTCCGAAGTGAAACCAAGCCAATTTTTAAAACAAACATTACAAAATAACTTACCATTAGCTTTAGCAATTAATACAGAAAAATCCCGTTTCCTGACGGAATGCTCCGCAAACAGAAATGATTATTGCCCCGATTTTAATAGAATTAAGAAAAATCCTGAATAATCAAATTAGCCTCTTTTCCGGAACAGAATTTAACGTTGATACCACTAGAGGATTAAACGGTACTTGTTACCTTCTTAATCGGTCTCGAACCACACTATTTATAAAATCTCCCGTCTTTGCCATTGTCGAAGCCAAAAAAGAAAACTTAAACGCTGGATTAGGGCAATGTCTGGCAGAAATGATTGCCGGACAAATATTTAATCAACAACAAGGCAATCAAATTTCCACTATTTACCGAAAAATAAAGGTTTAAAGCCTCTCATGAGCAAGGAGAAAAAAGAAAAAAAATTTCCTTTTTAACCAATCCTCTTCTTAAAAAGAAGAGGTAATTATTAATTATTAATTATTAATTATTAATTATTGAAGGGGTTGTTACCACAGGAAATATTTGGAAATTCTTACAATTAGAAAATACGGAAGTTCACATCGATCTAACAGAATATGTTGTTAATAACTTAGAGAAAATTTTAGGAATTTTATCCCTAGGAATTAATACATATCTCCAGAAGGGAGTAGGGAGTAGGGAGTAGGGAGTAGAGTAAAGAATAGATGATTATTTATATAGGATAATCGTTCTTATTTTGTATTTTTGACTTTTGACTTTTGAATTGACATGGCTTTTGAATTTTGAATTTTGAATTGAAATGCTTTTGACTTTTGACTTTGGAACTGATTATAATTGATTAATTCTTACTTTTGACTTTTGACTTTTGAATTTTGAATTGAATCCTCGCTCTGGATATACTCTACCTGTATTTGCTTGTGCTGCTGCTGTAGCTGCTCTCCATTGGATACGTCAAAATATCTCGTCTTTGTCTAACGTATCAATTAATTTACTAGAACCAGCAGAAATTGTCCATATTCCCATTGAAGAGATAGCTTTACTAAAAAATAATACTGCCTTAGCTATTACTCATTCGGACCCCGGTAATAATCTCGACCTAACTCGCAATACTCCTATTTGGGCAATGGTAGAATTGGCTAAAGTTTCCCCTACTGACACTTCAGAAAAAATTGTAATTATAGGTGGAGCTGGAATTGGACATAATATTCATTCTGGGGAAGCAGCTATCTATAATTATGCGCGACGACTGCTCCAAGAAAATCTTCAACCCTTGCTCAACCAAAATGAACAAATCAAAGTCACTATCATTTTACCAGAAGGTCGTCAATTAGCAACTCGGACTTCTAATTCTGCTTTTGGTATAGTTGAAGGTCTTTCTTTGTTAGGCACTACTGGGGTTTCTCAACCCTTGAGTGTCCCTGGACAACTTGAAGCTTACCAGGAGGAACTACAACAAAAGGCAGTGCAGTTTAATAGTTTGGTGTTTTGTGTAGGGGAAAATGGTTTAGATATAGCCAGGAAAATGGGTATACCCCCACAGCAAACCGTCAAAACAGCTAACTGGTTAGGCCCAATGTTAGTTGCTGCTGCTATTGCCGGAGTAGAGTCTATCTTATTATTAGGCTATCATGGCAAATTAATTAAATTGGCTGGGGGGATTTTTCATACTCATCACCATCTAGCTGACGGACGATTAGAAATTCTGACAGCTCACTGTGCAAATATAGGTTTGCCCACTTCTGTGCTACAAGAAATTTTTGCTTGTAATACTGCTGAAACTGCTTTGAAACTGCTGCGGAACTTAGATAGAAATGATGAAAATGACTGGGTGGGTAGGGTGTATGGGGCGATCGCCTCTAAAATTGACCAACGTTGCCAAGCTTATATTTTTAATCATAGTCAAAAGCAGGTCCAAGTAGGTTCGATGCTATTTGACCGCGATCGGAAAATTTTCTGTAAAACTGAAGTCGCTGATACAGTTTTTGCCAAAATTTGTTATTCTATTAAGAATACCTTGAAAACTAAACTGTAGAAAATTGAAACAGTCTAATTCAAGTTAGGAGTCGTGTAAGAAGAACCATTACAGTTTTTTTGATGGAAGCTAGATTTAACAATCTATTTCAGATAAAATTTGTAGAACTTATTTTGACATGATGCCTTAGCTTGATTAAGCAGTAATGACTGTACGACTCAAATCACTATTTTCTCGACTCAAATAGAATTACTTGAGCTATTTAGTTGTCAGGTATGGAGCTACAAAGAGCTAATATACAAGCTTTTGTACAAACACAGAAAAATTTTCTAAGCCACTTAACTTGTGTCATATGAAAAATTTTTCTCACAACTACTTATAAGCTTGGCCAATAACTCCACATGTAATTGCTACTATACTATAGCAATCAAAACAAAGGGCGCGGACATTTCTAAATTATCAAACTTGGTCATAGATTATTTTTGACTTTTGCCTCTCTTGGTCCCCATTCCCTCTCTTGGTCAGTATTCCCTTGGGTCTTGCTCACCCCGCTGGATCTGACCGCTTGCGTCTGTCGCACCCCGTGGGGTCGCACCGCTTTTGACTTTTGCCTTGCGCGTAGCGCTATAACTGCTACTAACTGAGGAAAATTCACCTCACAAATCTAATATAATAACATATTAACCGTGACTCTAACAACACAAACACAAAAAATTTCAGATTCTCCCACTCAGTTTAACCGTCAAATGATTGTGATTCTGGACTTTGGTTCTCAATATTCAGAACTTATTGCCCGCCGAATTCGCGAAACTCAAGTATATTCAGAAGTTGTTTCCTATCGTACAACTGCTGAAAAATTGGCAGCTCTTAATCCCAGGGGAATCATTCTTTCTGGGGGGCCTAATTCAGTTTACGATGAAGGGGCACCTCATTGCAATCCCGAAATTTGGAATTTGGGAATACCGATTTTAGGTGTGTGCTACGGTATGCAGTTAATGGTACAACAACTTGGCGGAGAAGTTAAACGTGCTGAACTTGCTGAATATGGTAAAGCATCTCTATCAATAGACAATCCTACAGATTTACTGACTAATGTAGAAGAAGGTACAATTATGTGGATGAGTCATGGAGATTCTGTGACGAAAATGCCTTCTGGTTTTGAAGTATTAGCTCATACGGATAATACTCCTTGTGCAGCGATCGCCGATCATGAGAAAAAGCTCTACGGTACTCAGTTTCACCCAGAGGTAGTTCACTCTATTGGTGGTCAAGCACTGATTCGGAACTTTGTCTACCACATCTGCAAGTGCGAACCAACTTGGACGACAGAAGCTTTTGTAGAAGAAGCGATTCGAGAAATTAGAGCTAAAGTAGGAGATAAACGAGTATTATTAGCTCTATCTGGAGGAGTTGATTCTTCAACTTTAGCGTTTTTGCTCCATAAGGCGATAGGGGATAAATTAACTTGTATGTTTATTGACCAAGGGTTTATGCGGAAGTATGAACCGGAAAATTTGGTACAAATATTTCATGAATCTTTTCATATACCGGTTGAATATGTGAATGCTCGCGAGCGCTTCTTAGGTAAACTCGAAGGAGTCACTGACCCAGAACAAAAACGCAAATTAATCGGTCATGAGTTTATCCAAGTATTTGAAGAAGAGTCAAAACGTTTAGGACCTTTTGATTATCTTGCTCAAGGTACTCTTTATCCAGATGTGATTGAATCTGCTAACACTAATGTTGACCCCAAGACAGGGGAGCGAGTGGCGGTTAAAATTAAGAGTCATCATAATGTTGGCGGTTTGCCAAAAGATTTGAGATTTAAGTTAGTTGAACCTCTGCGTAAACTTTTTAAGGATGAAGTCAGAAAGGTTGCTCGTTCCATTGGTTTACCAGAAGAAATTGTGCGACGACATCCTTTTCCTGGTCCGGGATTAGCAATTCGGATTTTAGGGGAAGTTACAGACGAACGGTTGAAAATATTACGGGATGCTGATTTTGTCGTGCGGGATGAAATTAAGCAACAGGGAATGTATCACGATTTTTGGCAAGCGTTTGCGGTGTTGTTGCCTATTCGCAGTGTGGGGGTAATGGGAGACAAACGTACTTATGCTTACCCTATTGTTTTGCGGTTTGTTTCTAGTGAGGATGGGATGACTGCTGACTGGTCTCGCGTACCTTACGATCTGTTGGAAACTATTTCTAACCGCATAGTGAATGAGGTTAAGGGAGTTAACCGGGTGGTGTATGATATTACATCTAAGCCACCTGGAACTATTGAGTGGGAGTGATAAGAAGTCAGAAGTTAGAACTCAGAAGTCAGAAGTAATATCTAACTGATGAAACTTGTATGTACGGTAGGTTGGGTTAAGCGACAGCGCAACCCAACAAAACCAAGGTTGACTTTTGCTTTCAAGCTAGCTTCATCAAATAAACCAATCTAATTGGAGAATGTTGGGTTTCGTACCTCAACCCAACCTACAACTACAACTAACCTGCTTGGAGAATGTTGGGTTTCGTACCTCAACTTTTAGTCTTTCTTTTGCTGCCTAGCAAAACACCACCTAATGTGATAAAACCTAACATTAGCGAAGGTTCTGGGGTGGAGGCGACCACATCCTCATTATTTTGGAAAATAAAAGTATCCAAACCACTCTGAGCGGCAATATCATATTCCAATGTAGCAGCAGCAATTGCGGTTGATGAAGTAATTCCCAGGAAACCACTACCGTTTCGAGTTACTGATTCAATCAAGTTTCCATCAATGTCAAAAACACTAAACGTTACATTACCAGGAGTTATAACTTCACCGCCCACTGCAAAAGCTTGAGATGGACTAACAAAGCCATTGGCTGTTTGTGGATCGACAAAAAAAGCTCCCAATGCTGGCGTACTGAATCCAAAATCTCCAACAAGCACAGTGTCAGTTCCACCTGGTTGAGTACCAGGTATATTGTCATTAGCCAAAGGAACACCTAATTCAAGAGATCCCTCTGCAAAGACTACACCCAGGTTTGCATAGACTTGTTGAAATGAGTCGTTGGCGTTAAATGTTCCAGCTTGAACATCTGAAAATGTTGCACCCCTTACTTTTGACACTCGAGGAGTCTCTGTAAATGAGACAACTGTTGGAGAACTCACAAATGAGTTGAAATCGTTAATATCTGTGAAAGACGCTGCACCTGCTGGGTTCTGCATCAATCCCCAAAAGCTACTACCACAGAGAATTCCGAAAGTTGCTGCAAGGTATTTATTCAGGCTGAAAGCTGGTTGATCGGCAGTTATAAGTTTCATTGGTGTAGTTTTATTTGACATGCTTTATTAAAACACAAATATTTTCTTTGTTAAATACGACAAATCGTCTAATTTCCATGCATGGTTCAACTATATAGATCTTGGGAATTGTCATTGCGAATGGAGCGTCAGCGGAATGAAGCAATCTCTTACTCAGGACTTACCCATAAGATACGAACTCCTTGGGCGCTTAGATTGCTTAAGAGTCGGTCGCAATAACGAAAATACCTTACTTACATATGAGATATAGCGCTACGCGCTAGGGAACAGGGAAAAGGGAACAAGGAACAGCAGACTGTCAAAGGGTTTTTCGTATAGGGAAAAACTCCGCTAAGAGGATGCGCGAAATGTCCTAACCTTAATGCGTAGCGCTATAGGAAAAACTAGGACTTGAGATTGCTTAAGAGTCGGTCGCAATGACGAAAATACCTTATACTCAATAGTTCATATTACTTTGAGATTGCTTTCCCTTCGGGAATGCTCCGCAAACGCTCCACGACCTTACGCTCGCAATGACGCATTCTTTTAAGATTAATTATCGAAGATGTCTAATAAATATCATTATTTTTAACGTGGTTCATTAACCTGACAACTACTGTAAACTATTTGTATAGATAAACCTCTTGATCATACATTTTTAACTTAACCTTAATCTTTGTGGAAAAATCTGTGGAAAACTATATTTTAACTGTGGAAAACTTTGCTTTTTCAACAATCAAGAATGTGGAAAACTTTACTTTTTCAACAATCAATAATTTTGTTACTTTACATTTTGTCTAACTAATTGAGTAATATTTTTTTATATGATATGGAATAATTCAAATGAATAAAAAGATATTTCAAAATGCTAGGAGCGCGTTAACTCTTCTGTAGGGACATTGCATGCAATGTCCCTACACTACCCCCTGCTCCCTACTCCCTACTCCCTACTCCCTATTCAAAAGAAATATGTTCTGATTTATAAGCAGGAGGTTCAACGTGAATCATAATTCTGGCAGGATAAAACCTTTTTTGTAGACGCGCTTCTACTTCTTCAGTAATTTGATGAGCAGTTTTTACATCATCACTGTTAACAATGAGGTGCATTTCAATAAACACCTGACGACCAATAACTCCACGAGAGGCAATATCGTGACAGTTAACTACTCCTGGAACTTCCATGGCGATCGCATGAATTGCTTCTGGTGCAACTGCCATATAGTCTACCAACCAAGGCAAATTTTCTTTCAAAACTTCCCAAGCACTCCGAAATACTAATAAAGCAACTGGGAAAGCCAAAATTACATCTAACCAAAGGAAAATAGGTAAGTTAAATTTATTTCCTTGCCAAACACCAATTAATCCTGCAATTACAATTACTGTCACCCAAATATCACTCATGGTATGATGGGAGTCAGCGAGCAAAATGCTACTACCAATTTTTTTTCCTACCCGACGCTCATAAAATGCCACAAAAATATTAATTCCCAGCACAATTAATAATATCCACAGCGCAAGTGGGGAAATATCAACTTCTTGAGTACCTCCGACTATTCTTTCTATCGCTCCACTCAAAATTTCAAAACAAGCAATACCCAGAAATGCAGCAATACCTAAAGCACCAATAGCGTCAAATTTTTGGTGTCCGTAGGGATATTCGCGGTCTGGTTTGGGGGAAGCAAGATGATTTGTGACTAATCCTAAAACATTATTAGCACTGTCAGTAACGCTGTGTAAAGCATCAGCAAGTAGGCTGAGGGAACCTGTCGAAAATGCTATTGTTGCTTTGATTAGCATAACTAATAAATTGAGTAGTAAAGTGATAATTAAGACTTTGCGGACTTGTTTGCGATTATCGGTAGACATTGTTGGATATCAATGGTAAATTGGGGTCACAACTCAGGAGTCACGACTCAGGAGTCAGGAGTCATGGAGAAAGAAAGGATTTGAATAGCATGAATTTTTAAATTCCTATTCATACGCTTCTTGGGAATTCCTATATAGAGTAAACTATTTTTTAAGTGAGAGAAACTAAATGAAATATTTCTATGGGTTGTTGTGTTTATGTGGCTTTTTCTTGCCATATTCTCAATTTATTCCTTGGATTTTAGAACACGGTATTAATATTTATCTCCTGTTTTCGGAAGCAATATCGTCTCGTATTAGTACTTTTGCTTGGTTGGATGTTCTGATTTCTGCTATTGTTTTATTTGGGTTTATTTTTTATGAGGGTAATCAGAAAAAAATTAAATATCTATTTTTTCCTATTTTGGGAACCTTAACTGTTGGTGTTTCTTTCGGTTTACCTCTTTTTCTGTTTCTCAGAGAAATTCAAAAAGAATCTCTTCAAACAGGGTCGGAAAATTAAACTGGTCAAGATCAGAAATATAGAAATTTTCCACTAATCAAGATAGAAAAAACAAATCAACAATTAGATTGTTCATACGCGATATACTAATTGCTATGTTTGTTACAGCGTATTTCAGGTTTATGAGGTATAGCAAAAATAGTTTGTATACCAGTTTTTAAAATAG
Source organism: Okeania sp. SIO2F4 (assembly GCF_010672385.1). Taxonomy (GTDB): domain Bacteria; phylum Cyanobacteriota; class Cyanobacteriia; order Cyanobacteriales; family Microcoleaceae; genus Trichodesmium. The sequence continues at coordinate 2,811 of NZ_JAAHGT010000145.1, read as the reverse complement.
TTGGGATTTATCAAATTAAGGACTGTACCTCATTTGCTTGCAATCTGCTGTATTAATTTATACTGAGATTAATCTAGCTTTAACAAAAACTTTTTTCAAAGTTCTAACTAATCTTTGAGCTTGATGTTTATAAAGTCTTTTCGGTAATATTCCTGGCAAATTATTCATTAATTCTCTAGCGGTAAGCATACTGCATCCAGCAATACCAACAATTTCATTTGCTCCTTGAAATATGGCATATTCTGATGGTGCAGATTCAATCATAACTTGCCAAGTAGGTTCCTTTATTTCACCATTTTCAATTCGTTTTAAACTATTAATTGTTGCTAGTACAATTAGGCGATCGCCTACTGCAAGTCTAATATCATCTGAGGGCATTAATTTTGATTCATTTGGTAGTTTCTGATATAAGATTGGTACGACTCCATAACCATAAGCTATTTCCGCTAAAATTAATCAGAAATATCTCCTGTTTCAATATTATATTCGGTTACTAATACTGTTTGATGGTCTATTCTAAATAAACTTAATATATTTTCTCCAAATGCTGCTCCGGCAAAAGCTTCTGCGACAACAGCAGAAGTACAAGAAATAGAATCGGGTAAAAGTTTGGCTAAATTATCACTAAAACGTTGTTCATAAGTGCGAATTACTAAACGAATATTTGGATTAACAGAATAACTCATTAATGCTACTTCTAGGTTTAACATTTCATCATTTGTAACAGCAATAATTCCTTTGGCAGTAGCTAAATTTACTTTTTCTAGAGATTTAATAATATTACCAGTAACTAGAGGAATTTGAGATGTAATATCTGATTCGGTTACTCTACTGCTAATTACAACTAGCTTCTGTTTAAATTTTTGTAATAAAGTAGCGACTCGTTGACCAACTCTTCCTAAACCAACAATTACAACATGGTCTTGGGTAGGGATAGGATTTCTTCTAGTAAACTGAAATTTTGTACTTAATAATCTTTCTGTAATTAAACCATTGAGCAAGGCGACAAAAATAATTCCTATTAATGTTGTGATTAAACTCAAAAATTGCAGCCACCAAGGAAAATCTTCCTCTAGTTTAATACCACCAAAAATATCTCCAAATCCACCAAGTAGTAAAACTGCTGTTCCATAAAAAGCTTCTCTTAAAGTGACTTCTGGATAGTTTCAACAATGAATAATTAATAATGAATAATTAATAATTACCTCTCCTTGAAAAGAAGAGGATTGACTAATCATGAAAATTTTTATTTATTGTCCCCTTAGAAGGGGAGGCTTTAAACGAAAATTTTTCGGTAAGTAAAAAAGTAATCTACTACTAACTAATAAAGTTACTAAAATCAAACCACTGGAAAAAACTAGATTCCGAATCGGATTTTCCTGAATCCAACTCCAGTAGTTAATAATCAAGTTCTTGATTTGACGAGGATTTATTTGAAAAAATGACTATAATATTTGCCAAAAAATAAACTGGTTTTTCTGGGAATTATCTGAATGCTTTTTAGCCGTAAATTCTGGCTGCTCAAGATAAATTATTTTGTCGTTTGCTTGAATTAGTTCATCATCATTATGAGAATTGCTATATCTGAAAAGTCTTTCCTTATTCCCAGTTAAACTATTGCCTTTATTGTTCCAACAATCAAGGGATTTTAGTCAATCATAAAAATTTATTTGCTATTAGGGACTTGGGGTTTATTAATCTATTAATCAGGTTTTGCAATTTCTTAAGTACAGCTTGTTTGACGGATACTTTATTTTTGCGCAAGTCCCTTATTAGCTGTTGACAATAAATTACTCATCTAATTATTTCTATAAAATTCTCTTCAATTATATTTTTTAGTCACTTCTTTGATGATAAATGCAACTTTAACTAATTCTCAATTTCGGATATTTTGTAGCTATATTAATCTTAGCTACCAGCTACAAATTATCAAAATTTTTAACTTAACTAATAGGGATTTTAAACAAGTTATTTTTCTCACATAACCAATTTTGTTTTCTGCCGAACCAGAATATATGCGATAAATTTGTTGTGGTTATCTTGACAAAACAATATGTATTGCTAAATATCTTTAGTTCTGAACTTAAAATCAATTAAGCTATTAATATTTAGTAATGCTAAGTTATCAAGAAATTTTAGATTCTGACTTTTGTTTCTGGGTTAACCAACGCCACCTAAGAAAAGCAAGAACTTCTTCTGGCAACAAAATCAGATGAGGTTCGTTAGATATTGAAAGTAACCAGTTTTCTTCCTGTTGATGTAGTTTCCATTGCGGTTTTACAGGGTGGGATATAATTTGCCAATAGCCAAGTAAATCATGGCTACAAAAAAATCCAAATTTTTCAGCCTGATTTATGATTAAATCTGTCATTATGAGTAGCTCCTATAATTCTTTAAGTTGATTTTTTTGGCGTAATAATCTACGATTTACCTAGTGAGTGAGTATGTCAATTATCCTATAACCTTAACTTTTATTTAGTCAAGTTTTAATTTTTTTTTACTTTGCTACTTGGTAACCAGACTGATGAGGGTAAAGAGTGAAAATTTGTCTATACAAATAATCTTTATTCCCATTTCAATATTGTGACTATGTAATAAGTTGGCGATCGCTTTTTTTGATACTGAGAAAAAGTCTTAAGAATTAAGGCTCTTCTAGGGTAGCTATGATAAATTACTACACTTAGGAACTCTATAATCCTTGCATAGCAATAGTTATATGAATAGAAAAAAGCAATTCTAATCAAAAGGGATTTTCCTAAAGGTTGAATTGTCTGCTATTTAAGGGTTTAGAGCTATTTCAACTACTAAGAA
>NZ_JAAHGT010001449.1 GCF_010672385.1 Okeania sp. SIO2F4 | reverse complement strand
TCTTTTTCAAATCTTCTCTCAATCACAGCATAATCTAGTAAATATTAATATAGATGACTAAACTACCCAATGACATAAATGAGGCGATCGCCCAAGCAATGGAAGCGACTAAAGCAGCTCTCCAAGATGGTTATACTAGACTCCAAATTGAGATAGTTGTTCCAGAGATTGAACTTCAAGCTCAATCTCTGGCAAAAGAATTTATTCCTGCTTTACTTGAAACAACTACTCAGCTCAAAGTATTTTTTCCCGACACTGGAGCAGCAGCTTTAGCTAGACGAGATTGGCAAGATGTAACATTTAAAATAGAAGATATTGGCACAAGTAGGTCTCCAGTTGACAGTAGAGTTGAACCCGAAGACCAATGTTTTTTATTAATAGCACCTTCTGCTGTAGAAGTGGCCCAAGCTGAAAAATTATCTAATCTGGCTGGCGATCGCCCAGTTGTGATGTTAATCCCCAGATTAGAAGATGTCTCTATCGTGGGAATTGGTTATGCAGCACGTCAACTCCGGGAAAGATTTATCAAAACTCTTGAATCTTGCTACTATATCAGGTCTTTTGGTGAGGGGGCGTTATATCGTTGTTATCCTTCTCCGTGGCAAGTTTGGCTTGAAGAAAATGGCCAGTATAAATTAATTGCTGAACAACCGGAGAAACCAGTGGGAGATCAACTAGATATTATTTTAGCTAAAGCTACTGGTACAGCTAAAACAGATAACTCTACTTCCTCCTCTGAGACAATAACTGCTCCGCCAAAACGGAAAGGATTACTAAGCGAAATTCAAAAATTCCTACGTGCTTTAAGTAACTAAGTGTTAATACTGAATGTATTGAAGGTATTTTTAATCTGAAAATTACCGACCTAAATTTATTCAGGGTAAAATTTCTATAGAATTAGTTAAATTCTAATAACCCGGAAAATTAGGGTCGGTTAACCTCAGAAATTATGTGGTAAAATATACAAATTAAGTTTAATATTGGGTGCTTGAATTAAAAAAAGTTTAATTAAATTTTGATCAAATTGTAGCAAAGTTAAGATTTGTTCCTTGAGTACAAAGTTAAAGTGTGGTAGTAAAAATTATCAGCAGCAACAATGAACACCAGACGAATTATTATTGGCGACATACATGGGTATTATGATGGCTTAATGGCTTTGTTAGAGGCGATCGCTCCTGGCAGAGATGATATGGTATATTTTCTAGGAGACTTAATTGATAGAGGTCCGAAAAGTTCTCAAGTAGTAGAATTTGTCAGAAATAGCC
>NZ_JAAHGT010001448.1 GCF_010672385.1 Okeania sp. SIO2F4 | reverse complement strand
TGACGCTCGTGTTAGCGCAGCTCCTCCGCAGGAGGCACTACAACACCACGCCAGTTGCGTGACTGTCGGGGGACTCGCCCAACCCACTGGCTCCTCTATCCCATAGCTAAAAGCAAAAGGAAGCTGCTTTTTTCATTATGTTTAGAGAACCGTTGACGTAACTCATTAATTAATCCTTTGCTGGCACTGCGATTGCATTCCTCTTTGTCTTGATGCAACAGCGAGTGAGGGAAACCCCCGCGTGAAGGCGCTGCATCGCTTTACTCTTTTCGGTGAGAAAGTAACTTGATTTTTCTGACCTTTATTGTAGACAGGAATCAAATCATTATCTATAAAACTTGATGCACAGGTATAAGATTCTTCTGTAATAATTATATTTATCCCTACTATCTTGGCTTTATAAGATAACATTTCAATTAATTTATTATAGGGAACACTTTCCAAATTTTGATTATTTCTTTTCCCTAGATTTATCTTCTGCTTCGAGTCTTCATTGTGTCCGATTATCAATGTTCCTCTGCATCTGATTAATTAAAGTATTAATAATCAAGCGAGATGCAATACGCGTATTGGATCGTTAATGAGCAAATTCTCTTTTTAACATAAGCTTTTTCAGTCTCAGACTTGATTGATTTTCCAGAAGTTGAGATTGTAAGGAACTCTTAATTATAGTATTGATTGATAGATTTTAACGGTCTGCCATTTATCACTCTTGGGTTTAATTCCGGCGCTTATTAAAGGTTAATGTAGCTAAATTGTTTAATCCAATATCAATACTGGCATAACGATTTTCATCTATTCGCAACTGTTTTTCGCATTTCTCATAAATCACCTCAATTACATAATGGTTAAGTCTAGGGACGATACGAACTTGTTTAAGAGTGTGAAGTAGGTACCAATGTTTTTAGATAAATCCCTGTTTGAGAAGGATTAATAATTCCAAGTTTTAAGTTGCCTCTTGCTGATAGCTTGTATCGTATAAACTACAATATTTCTTGCCGTTATTCTATTTTTAGATCCAGGCAGACGAGGGCGAGATTTAAACTTTGAAGGATTCTCTTGAAAAACTTCGTTCGCTGCTAAAAAGCAATTCATGTGTTTCTATCTAGTATCATCAATATTTGTTGAGATACTCGATTCTGGCATTTCTTGATAGTCTGCTTGAGTAGAAAGTGTTTTTTGTAGGTCATAGTAGGATAGATTTTTCTTGTCAAATATCCAAGACTGACGAACTAAATAATTAGCATGAGTTTAAGAGATTTTTCGAC
>NZ_JAAHGT010001447.1 GCF_010672385.1 Okeania sp. SIO2F4 | reverse complement strand
ATCACGCCCCAGTTTCAAATTTACTACAAAAAAAGTGGAGTGGGAAGGGGCAGCTCATAGTTGCCCCTTCCTTTGACCAACAATAATTATCATTATCAATTGTACATTTGATTTTTTGGAGGTCCCTTAAAGTAAGAAAGTAGGGTATTTAAAATGGGACAATGTTAGATATCAATCGGGTGTTAAAAGAAGACCGCCTCAGTGCGGGCATTGACTGGGCGTGCGCCGTAAAGCATTCAAGGATTACACAAGGAATTTGTCAACATAAAAATTCCTAAGAAAAAGCCGAAAAGAAAAGAATTGACAAAACAAGAGAAACAACTAAATAGAGAAAAAAGTAGTGTCCGCGTCAAATGCGAACACACTATATCAGGCGTCAAGAGATACAACGCAATCAAAGCATTGTACAGAAATCACATTAAAGATTTAGACGTTTCGCTACGCGACATGAAACGCGGAGCTTGGCGTCAGCCGTATCGCTTCATGTTAACTTCTTTAGGGATCTGGAATTTCTACCTAATGGCAGTATAAGTGGATGGGTAAAACCAGAATCTTGTTTTGCCACTTTCAGGGCTTACTTTCATGGTTAAAAGACAAGATATCATTGTTGTAAACGTTTGCCAACCATGGGGGAACTGCCTCGTACTCGTGTATCCATGTCTGCTCTGGTATTGAGATATTATTTTTATTGCAGATCGCCCATCCACATTCTGACACTTTACTCCCGAACAAATTGTTGAAGTCAGAGACCGCTGTAAAGTCTTTGTCGTTGTAATTATCAGCCTCTGTAAGGGTAAACATTCTCCCATCGCCGCCCCCGCGTGTGCAGCCATATCTTGACCAGTGTTTAGATTCTCTGGGATCGGGCGAGGCATCATAAATCGTAATGCTGTAACCCTCTTCGGTTAAATAATAGGCTGTTATAAGATTGAAAACGCCCGCACCGACGAGCGCGACAGATGCTTTTTGCCTTGCAGAAACGGCACTTTTATTACCCACCTTCGCACGTACAAGTCGTTCGGTATTAACCCGTTCAGCCAAGCTCAGAGTCTGAATATCGGCATGGATATGATCGTCCGGTATTGTAGTAAAAACCGAGACACCTGCAAACCAGAACTGTCGAACCTCACCAGCCTGCTGGCTGTTATATCAAATCCGGTAGCATCGGTATAATAAAATTAAACCTGATAAATTAAGGGATAAACAGTAAAAGTTGGGCGATACTGCGCTCCGCAACGCTCCGCGAACGCCATACTGAGATTGTTAAAA
>NZ_JAAHGT010001446.1 GCF_010672385.1 Okeania sp. SIO2F4 | reverse complement strand
TATCTATTGCACTAATTATCCCACCGATAGGAGAAAGAAGACCTTTAGCTACACTTTTTTGTACTTGGCTTTTAGCATATTGTCCTGTAGAAATTTCTGTAATATCGTCTTTCTTTAAAGTAAAGTTACCATCTTGAAATTCTTCCTTCCTAAACTCTGCATCTAGAGTACCAGCATCCGTATCTATAGTAACTTCGCATGGTTTTAATTCCCCACTATTCTGATTTAAACAGTAAGCACCGTGAGTTCTTACCAAGGCAAGATTAACAGGAAAAACCAATGAAAAAGCAGATATCAAACTAATTAATTTATTTTTCATAATTCCAGCAAAATAATTAACAACTTCAGAAATTTTTTGAGAATATTCAGAATGGTTTTATCAAAATAATTGAGTCGTGCAACCCCACCTTTTAATCAGTTGTCATTTATCAGTTAAATCTTTTTTCTAGTTTGATCAAAAAAATAAAGTAATAATTTAACTTGTAAATTCTAAATTCTAAATTCTAAATTCTAAATTAATTATTGAGGATTTTCCGTAGTCCGAATCTTTAAACCAGTCAAGCTTTCCAAATCTTGTATTAAAGGTTCACTATCTTTTGTCTTAATATCAATCAAAGCGATATTTGTTTTATTCTGATTATCCACATATTCAATTGCAAATTGAGTCCGTTTTTCCTTACCAAATAAACCAACTAATGCTCCTATTGGACCTAAAACTAAACTTGCTCCAATAGTTTCTTTAGTTCTTTTTTGAGCGTGTTCGCCACTTGAAATTTCAATAATTTTATTACCTCTCAATCTCAGATTATCATTTTGATATTTGTCAGACCTAAAATTCATTTCCAAGCTATTTTGTCTTGTTGATACCATAATTATACATCCTTGCATTTTACCACTAACTATATGTAGACATTTAGCGCCATATTCTCCTGCTAAAGCTAAGTTGTTAGTAAAAAGAAGTGAAGCAACAGATATAAATAAAGCAAATTTTTTCATAAAACCAAAGTTCTCAAGAATCTAAACTTAATGACCAGGCGATTCAATCAATTTCTGGCCTATTATCAAAATAATTGGGTTTAAAACCCCGCCTTTTAAGGCGAAATGTTTTTGGAGGATTGCTCAAAATACTCGTTATATCATGTCCGGTTGAATAGTTATAATTAAAGCTTGTAGTAGGGCTTTAGTCCTATCTATAAGTTCGGGCTAAAGCCCTACTATAAACAAAAACTTTTTTATCAATTATTATCCGGACATCATATTACAAAAACAA
>NZ_JAAHGT010001445.1 GCF_010672385.1 Okeania sp. SIO2F4 | reverse complement strand
AGTTCCGAAAATAACATTAACTAATGGATAATGAACCCAACCTTGAAATTCTACACGGGTAAATAATCCTAAACTTAAACCAAATAAACCAGCAGTTAACACTCCCATAAAACCTGTTACTCCCACCAGTCTAAATCTAAATCCCCATTTCAAAATAAAGCCGAGACTTGTCAAAAGAAAAAATCCAATTGTAGCAATACCAAACCATTTAGAAGCAATAAGTAATTCTGTAGTTGATAACATTTTTTTCTTGGTGATTATGTAGATTTACTTTTTAATTTTATAGTATAGCTTTAAGCATTCAGCATTCAGCTCAAGTAAAAACTATTGGTTGTAAAAAATTTCAATTGTATTAATGTTCTAACACTTTTTTGTAGTGCTATAATTAGGTGTTAGAATTGGTAAACTTCTCAAACTCAAGTCAGTAATTACTTCTGAGTTTTGAGTTTTCAAACTCACTCAGGGATTACTTCTAAATTCTAAATTCTAAATTCACTCTTTTCTACCTACAAGTAAATAAGTCCTCATCATACCTTTTCCCTTAATCTCAATCATGCCTCTTTCCTGAAATGTATACTTATTAGCTAGACAATTATAAGTATCCTCAGTTACTTGAATAACACCAGGAATGCCATGAGATTCCATACGATGAGCTGTATTTACCGTATCTCCCCAAAGGTCATAAGCAAACTTTTTCGTCCCAATAACTCCTGCTTCTACTGCTCCCGTATTAATACCAATGCGAATTTGTAAAGGTTTTCCCTGCTGTTCAGAAATTTCCTTAATTTGATGTAACATATCTAAGGCCATTTCCGCGATCGCCTCTGCATGATCCTCCCTGGGCGTTGGTAGGCCACCCACAATCATATAAGCATCACCAATAGTTTTGATTTTCTCAAGCCCATATTTTTCTGCCAACTCATCAAACCTAGAGAAAATCATATTTAGTAATTCTACCAGTTCAGCGGGAGATAAATTTGCCGAAAGTTTAGTAAACCCAACTAGATCCCCAAATAAAACAGTTACTTCACTAAAGCTGTCAGCTATAGTTTTTTCTCCCTGTTTTAACCGTTGAGCAATTGGCGCTGGTAAAATATTTAATAGTAATCTTTCTGACTTTTCTTGTTCCTCAGCTAGTCGCTTTAAATAAGCTTGTTCTTGATCCCGAAGTCTTTTCTTTTCTAAACAAGCATTGATTCTAGCTTTGAGTAATACTGGATTAAATGGTTTAGACAAATAATCTTCCGCTCCCAATTCGATGCAACGGACTAT
>NZ_JAAHGT010001444.1 GCF_010672385.1 Okeania sp. SIO2F4 | reverse complement strand
AAAAATCCTCAGTTTTAAACATTAATGAGTGTATTTTTTTGTACTTTTTTCCAGGTTGAATACAACTCAAATTTATGAGACATCAGGATTATATATAGCAATCAGAAATGAGATGTGAGAATTGAGATGTTCCTTAAAAGGTAAAAGGATAGAATATAGCAGTTATCTTGAATAAAATACATTTTATTCTTCCCTGTTCCCTGTTCCCTGTTCCCTGTTCCCTGTTCCCTAAAATTCTCCAATATCTCACAACTAAAATCATATTGCTATATTTATTCAGCCAGTCTTAATCAGATGTTTTAGCAAGAAAAAAATAATTCACAATTTAGATCATAATCATAAACTTAACTATCTACAACTAGGAGCTAGTTAACAAATTCAGAAGATAGTATATTTAAAAATTTACCAATAGATAACTGATAAAAAGAAATAAGATTTCCTGATATTCAATCTGACAGTTTTAACCAGAGGTAATTATCCATTATTCATTATCCATTATCCATTATCCATTATCCATTATTCATTATCAATTAATTAACCTACTCCCTCAAAGTATCAAAAAATTACTTTTCCCTTTTGAATAAATACATTGACTCGTACAAGTTTCATCAATTCTAACTGCTACCAGTCCGGGAATTTTATTTTCTAATTGTTCATAAATCCATCTAGCGATCGCTTCACTAGTAGGATTAACTAAGCCTGTAGTTTCGTTTAAGTGATAATGGTCTAAATAATCATCAAGCAGAGGTTTTAGATATTTTTTTATATCTCCATAATCCATAATCATACCCTGCTTTGCACCTGAATTTTCTAATTTATTACCAGAAACATAAATAACACCCCGCCAAGAATGACCATGTAATCTTGCACATTTCCCATCGTGATTAGGCAATTGATGGGAAGCTTCAAATCTAAATTCTTTCCCTATTATCCAAGTTTCCGAGTTAGATTCATTTTTTATAGTTTTATCTTCTTCCTCTTTTTTTTCATTTAATTCCATTGCTTTTCAGTTATCAGTTATCAGTTATGGAAAAATTAAGGTATAAAGCCTTCTATTTCAAGAGAAAAAGCGGTCGGGGGATGGCGAGGATTCCTCCCCATATCCAATCGACCAAGAAAAGAAAAAATTCTTTTTAGCCAATCCTATCCGTTATCAGAAGAGGTAATTATTAATTATTAATTATTAATTATTAATTATTGAACAGTACCTCCTCAAGTTTAAGTTTTTTCCCTTCTTTACTAATCCTAAATGATTTGTGAAAAAAACTGTAGAGACTA
>NZ_JAAHGT010001443.1 GCF_010672385.1 Okeania sp. SIO2F4 | reverse complement strand
TTGTTTGAGCGAGTCTCCACAGAAATTTATCAACGCCAGCAAGCAGAAGAAGTATCATTAGCTGAACAAGAAAAATCAGAACAATTATTGTTAAATATTTTGCCTCAGCCAATTGCAGAAAAATTAAAGCAAGGGAAGCAAAATATTGCTGATGGTTTTGCAGAAGTTACTATTTTATTTGCAGATTTAGTAGGGTTTACTGAGCTATCAGAAAATATTAATCCTCCACAATTAGTTGATTTGCTAAATGAAATATTTTCTTGCTTTGATGAATTGACTGATAGATATTATTTGGAAAAAATTAAAACTATTGGAGATGCTTATATGGTAGTTGGAGGTTTACCAGAACCAAGGGTAGATCATGCTGAGGCAATTGCTGAAATGGCTTTGGATATGCAGACAGCAATTGCCTATTTTAATCAAAAAAATAATATCCAGCTTAGTATGAGAATTGGCATTAATACTGGTCCGGTTATTGCTGGTGTTATTGGCAGGAAAAAGTTTATTTATGACCTCTGGGGTGATGCAGTTAATACTGCGAGTCGCATGGAATCTCACGGTCTACCTGATAAGATTCAAGTTACAGAATCAACCTACTATTATTTAAAAGGTAAATATATATTCGATGCGAGAGGAACTATTATGATTAAGGGTAAGGGAAAGATGAATACATATTTTTTAGTTGATAGAGATAATCATGGATAAATTGTCTGGATTAAATATATTAGTGAAGCAAAAAAACATTGAATATTAAATACAAATATGGTAGAGTTAACCAAATAATGATTAAGTTCTGAACTGGATAACTAAAAAAGGTTGTCTACTATAAAATTACTAAATTATTAGAGGATAATTCCATGGAAAATACTATAAATTGTGCAGAAGCTTGTGTAAATGGTTGCGTTTTAGGCGATCGCTGTCCTAACAAAGAATATGTAAAAGAAACATCAAAGTTTATTGATAATACTTCCTTAGATAAAATGCTAGAAATGGCTGAAGAAGCAGTTATGAAGAAAAGAATGGCTCCTCCTAAATGGGTAATTCCTGAGTTTCCTGAGTAAAAATAATATTAAATTAAAAGCGATCATGTTCAGCACCTCTGACACGATCGCCCACTTTTTAATTATTTATTTATTTAATTAATTTAATTAACTAACGGGACTTACACAATTTTTCAGCCCAAATATAGCCTTAACTCTCTTTATGAGAGACAAACAGGTCTATATTGTTCCTTAACCAATCAAAAAAACGAGATCAGAAAAGCGTCGTGTAGTGCAAGAG
>NZ_JAAHGT010001442.1 GCF_010672385.1 Okeania sp. SIO2F4 | reverse complement strand
TTTACTGATCCCACCATCAATGGCCTTAATAACTTTTTGTCTTAAGTCATAGCTATAAGGAGCAGGCATAATCTTTCCTAGATAGTTTTTCTCTATTATGTCCGCGCTCTTTGCTTCGACTGCTATAGTAGATACTTTGGGAAAAAGATACGGTTGGTAGGATACTAAAAAAAACGAATTCAAACTCTGGTAAAAAAAACAATGGTGCATCCGTTCATGTAGTTCAGAATTTGTCTTAAAAATGGAACCCAAATAATTCTGGCAACTGACTTCCTCACTTATCAAACTCCCGGTAGCGATCCTTCACCTCCTTTTGCAGAATATGTATCTGGTCATAGCACTTTCAGTTCTGCTGCTGCTGAAATTCTCCAACGGTTTACTGGTAGCGATGACTTTGGTGGTTCCGTAACTTTTTAGCCTGGTGAATCTCGCTTTGAACCTGGTGTGACACCACAACAAGTTGAAACACTGGAGTAGACTACTTTTAGCGAAGCTGCTCAGAAAGCTAGTGCTTCTTGCTTCTTCGGAGGTATTGACTTTGAAGATGGTGGTAGAAATGGTGAGGTGCTAGGGGAAGAAGTAGGAATAGAGGTTTGGAACGAAACTCAGTCCCTACTTAATCCCAATAATATCAATGGTACAGGGGAAGATGATGAGTTAACTGGAACTACAGAAAATGATTTCATAGGTGCTAGAGCTGGAGATGATTTAATTAATGCTGGAGATGGTAATGACTCGATCATAGCACGCCGAGGTGACGATATAATTGATGGTGGTGCAGGTCGTGATATTATTGCGGCTCAAAGAGGTGACGATCTTATAACCGGTAGACCTGGTAGCGACTTCTTTGACTTCAGCCGTAATTATGGCAATAATACGATCGCTGATTTTGAAGACGGAATAGATTTGATTTATTACACTATAATCTCGATCTTTTTCCAGCGATCGCTCATAGTTTTTGGCGGACTTGAGCGTGCATTTGTTGTCATACAGAGCTTTTCATATGAGTGAACCACAAAAGTGTAAAATGTAACAACTGACAAAATAATTATCTAGAGCGATATAGCTGCCGCACTTGCTCCGCCAACGCCAAACGAAAAAAATGGCCAGACCATATTCACAAAATTTAGGCCGACCTGTGATTAGAGCCGATCAAAACCTAAAAAATGACGGGAGTAAGTACGCAGCGCCCGTTTTAACGGCTGGTTGAATAACGACACGCGGGTAATAAAGCGTAGTAAAAATATGCTATACTTAGAGATAGTGGAATAGTAAGTAAGAA
>NZ_JAAHGT010001441.1 GCF_010672385.1 Okeania sp. SIO2F4 | reverse complement strand
GGGAGGGGAGAAAGAGGACAATACAGTACAGAACGTATTAAATTTAACTCTTGAACTTTAATGTAACTTTTCGTTACATAGTGATAAATTTTCCCGCCGACCTACTTACATCATGTCAATAAATAGTATTTAGAAATATAAATTCCAAAGTATAGCAAATTTTTTGATGATTAGTATAACTCTTTTAAGGATTGTTGTAAAGGAGTAGGTGTAAAATTTTTTAACCAAAATAATTACTTTTTTGCCTGAGTTATGAATTTCTTAGTTAAATTAACATAAGTAGGTTTCTGTTCTTAATTAGCATATAATTGATTATACTAGGCTAAACTTTAATTCCAAATAAAACCAAAACACCCAAACAATTGATTTAATTTTTTGACTTGTATCTGGCTTTCAATCTTTAATATCTAATTCCTAACACTAAATATTGACTGCGCAGCAATATTTGTTATTACCATTAGATCGCTTTTGTTATCATACTGGTCGGCATTTATCTCGATAACAAGACTGGGCTATGGTAGTGGTATTGTGGCGAAATTTAGATAAAAATGTAGAATAAAATACAGGTAATTTTAAATTTGAACTATGAATCTAAAATTTGAAGACATAACCACCATTGATGAAAAGCTTTCTAAACGTCATATAGACCTTGATCCAGGTGGTTACTTCATTATTTTTATTGACCGAGAAGCAAGCTTAATTTGTGCAAAACACTTCACTAATATCATTGATGACCGCGGTTTAGCTATCGATCCAGAAACAGGAAAACCTATTCCAGCAAAAGGAAAAGTAGAACGTCAAGAAACCAAAATATTTACTGCTAGAACCGCAAAAGAAATGTGTGTCAAAATTTTTGAAGAAACCTACCCCTGTCCAGTAACAATGTTAGATCATGCTGCTTATTTAGGAAGGGAATTTTTGCGTGCTGAAACAGCTTTATTAACTGGCAAAGAATATATTCAAGATTAATTGAATGAGGAGAATGACAAGAAAATATACTCCAACCATTCTCCTTAATTTTTATCCAGAAAAACCTTGATACCAGAAATAAGTAACCATCGGTACAACTGTAGCAACGACTAGCAATACAACCACCAAAATAGTTGCACTTTGATCGTCAGTTTCTTCTGCTGATTTAAAAGTAGCTGCTACTTGTGCTGAAAGCTCATCCTTAACTTCCGGTGGACCAGGGTCAGCTTCTCCAGATAATACAGCAGTCAGGCGATCGCTAGCTGCTAAAAAAGCTTCATTATATTTGTTCCCATCTCTAACAGGTACTTGAATAGA
>NZ_JAAHGT010001440.1 GCF_010672385.1 Okeania sp. SIO2F4 | reverse complement strand
TTTAAGAACTATGTTCTGTCTGTATTTAGTTAGTAAATTTGAGCAGTGTCCAAAAACTATGTTATACTGTCGCCATAGTTGGTTGCATAAAGTAGCGATCGCATCATCTACTTTCACATCGAAATTACTGAAAAAGTTGAGTCAAGTTTATCTATACTATTAACCATTATAGTATATAATCAAAAAGCTTTATATTTATATAAGGATTTTTGCATGGAATTTGATTACATACAATATTGTCAGTATTTAATAAGTAGTCAGAAAAATTATACTATTACAAATTTGGCGAATCATATTCAAAAAATCAGTCATGATCGGATTAATCGTCCCATACAAAAATCTTGAATTAGGGAGTGAAGTTTTATGGAAAAATGTCAAAGAAGAAATTGAAACTACTAGAGATGGATATTTAATTTTTGATGATACAGTGATGAATAAAAAATATTCCCGAAAAATTGAACTGGTCCGACGTCAGTATAGTGGAAGTGAGCATACAGTAGTTCGTGGAATAGGAGTAGTTAATTGCTTATATTTTCATCCAAAAACAGAACAATGCGCGGATAATAGATTATCGTATTTATGACCCAGAAAGCGATGAAAAGAGTAAAATAGAAGAGTGTAGAATAAATGATGATTGATGTGGTAAAAAACAAGAAAATACCAGTAAAAAAAGTATTAATGGATAGCTGGTATGCAACTCAAAGGCTAATGGCTTTAATAGATAATTTAGGAAAAATCTACTATTGTCCATTGAAAAAAAATCGCTTAGTAGAGGATACTGGAGGTGTAGACAAGTATAAAAACCTGGAAAAATTAAGATGGAGTGATGCCGAATTAGTATTAGGAAAAATTATTAAGATTAAGGGTTTTCCTAGAGATAAAAAAGTTAAGTTATTCTGGGGTACTGTTTCCACAAACTTCCGCAGAATATATAGTGACTAATGACTTGAAGCAATTGTCTACAGATGATGTAGAATTTGAGTTACAAACTAGATGGAAAATAGAAGAGTTTCACGCCCGAATCAAGCAATTAACAGGACTTGAGGAGTGCCAATGTCCTAGAGCCAGAATTCAAAAAAACCATATTGCTTGTGCCATGCTAGTTTGGAATTATTTAAAAATTCAAGCCAGGAAAATAGGGAAAACTATTGCTCAAATCAAAAATGAATTATGATCAAATTATTGAATAAATGAAATTAAGTATCCAGCAATAAAATTCAAAATACTTTGAATTTTAGAGTGGAGAAATGAAGCATAAAATCAACTTTTTTTAGGAATATTTGATCGAGA
>NZ_JAAHGT010000144.1 GCF_010672385.1 Okeania sp. SIO2F4 | reverse complement strand
TGTGGAAGACAGAGATATTAATGCAGCAAAAAAAATCCTACAAAAAGCGCTCAGTAGGGTGGGGCACACCGGAACTTACCCTTGGGGAGACACACCCCCTGGCTTGATTGGAGAAATCCTGTCAAGTGATGGCGAGTAGTTGAGCCAAGAATCCCCGTCTCGCGATTAGCAGGGAGTGTCAATTGATAAGCTCTTGATAGTATATGAAACTTTTAAGTTGGGAATGGGTAGTTGGCCATCAAGTAATGATGACCATTTATCGCTTATCCCTTTCAATACTGCCAAATTATATTTGACAGTCATCTGTAGAAGGTAAAACTTTTATGTGAATATCTCTCAGTAGTCTTTAACAAGTTATATATAAATTAACAGAGATGATAGAGTAATAAATGACTAATTATAAGTAATTACACTGATAGTAGAAAACTCAAAATTATAGTATTCTCTTTCAAAAGTTCAATCAGATTGTTATATTATTAGTAGGTATATTACCTATTTTATTATCTAGAGCCAAGGTCGGCGATAATCTGAACTATTTTTTTTGCGAAAGGCGCTGGAACATGAAACCATCTAAATTAAAGGAACTATATGAGACCTACTGGTTTCAAAATAACAAAATTACAAATAAAAATGATTAATACATTTAGGGTTCCTCTGGGAAGAGGTGTGTTTTTCGCTTTTTTATGTCTGGAAAGCGCGAAAATGCAAAACACCAGATGTCGCTGTCCAGTGGCTCATGTACACCTAGGAACAGTGACTTAATAATATGAACTTTATGAGTACCGCTAAGAAAAAAGTAGAATCTCTATTAAGCAAATTGCCAGATAATTGCTCCCTTGAAGATGTTCAATATCATTTATATGTAATTGAAAAAGTTCTTCATGGTTTAGAAGTAGCTGATAAAGAAAGAAAAATTACACAAGAAGAAGCTGAAGGGCTTTTGAGTAAATGGGTTATAAAGTAGTTTGGTCTTCTAAAGCTATAGATGATGTGGATGCGATCGCTTCCTACATAGCTCGTGACTCTGTTTCCTATGCTGCGGCAGTAGTCCACAGGATAATTAATGTCACTAGAAATTTGATTAATAATCCTTTAGGGGGAGAAGTAGTCAAGGAGTTTGGTGATGATAGTTATCGACAAGATTATGCTTATAGTTATCGAGTCCTTTATAAAGTTAAGGGTGATGTGGTAATGGTTGCTGCTGTTATTCATGGAAAAAGGTTATTGAATTTGTAGGTAGGGGCGATCGCTCCCAATCTAATATCAGCTCAGAACCGAGTTTCATCGAGAAGCTCGGTTTTTTGACTAGGTAGGGAGTAGGGAGTAGTTAGTGCAGGAAGTGTGGGAAGTGTGGGAAGTGTGGGAAGTTTGGGAAGTTTGGGAGGTGTGGGAAGTGTGGGAAGTGTGGGAAGTGTGGGAAGTTTGGGAGGTGTGGGGAGACAGAGAAAGTAGGAGGAATAATTGTAGCTGTATCTTTCTGTTCTTGTCTGCTGCGCGTACTAATTTTTTGGTCACTCAAGCTGAAAAATTTGTACTTTTTTCCGCCCCAAAAATGCTTTTGCCTTTATCTGTCAATACTTTAAGATTAATTAGGGTTTGCTGAAAAAGTATTTTTGCTATTTGTAGTAGTAGGGACGTTGCATGCAACGTCCGTACGGAGTCAGTAGAAATGGGAATTTAGAGGAGTTAGGAGTTAGCGGGACTTAAACAAAATCGAACCAGAAAACAGGCTCAAATATAGACAGGTAAAGGTTTTTACGTCAAAAAGGCATAAATCTTGAATTACCAACGGTTCTAGCCATTTTTAGGGCATCGACGTAATTCTCTTATCTAGAGAGACTTTGAGGCATTTTTTCGACCATAAAATGTTTAAGTACCATTAGAATTGTTCCTCAATTTCTCTGTCCAACTATGGGTCTAAAATACTAACATTTTGAGGCTTTTCAACTCAAAATCTCCCACTTTTTCAATACTTAAAAAGACTAAAAGCTTGCTCTGTAAATACTTTCAGATTTAATCAGCAAGCCCTAATTAGCAAGCCCTAAATAGAAACCAGGTTTATATGAAATGCCTAACTATATTCAACAATTAATAATTAATAATGAATAATTAATTATTATCCCCTTAAAAGGGGAGGCTTTAAACCAAAATTTTTCGGTAACATCTGTCTCCCATAAACCCGGTTTCTTAATCAGCCTAGTATCCTGCATAATTTGAGTGAGTTAATGTAAATAATTCGATATAATATGCTGCTTCAGCACGGCTAAAATAGCAAATAAATTATCTTGTTTTGTGACTAAACAACGTCTTTTCAGTTATCAGTTATCAGTTATCAGTACCTCTGGTGAAATACTGAAATTTATTTTTTTCATCCCCTGGAAATGGCAGAAGGCTTAAGACCTTATTTTTTCGAGATAATATACTGTTTCAACACAGTTAAAATAGCAAATAAATTATCTTTTTTTGTTACTAAACAACGTCTTTTCAATGATTGTATTGCTTTCCATAAATCTGAGTGGGAGAGTGGAAAGTCTGGGGGAGTATTGGAAATATCTACTGCTGTTTCTTGATTTGCTATCCATAATATTACTTGTTTTTCTAGCTCGGACAAATGCTGAAAAATTATCTCTAATATCGGTTCTAAGTCTCCTAAATATAGATTTTTACAAGATAAAAATTGAGCGACGTTTCCATCACATAAATCTTCTACTGCATCGGCAATAATGTTTAACCATAAAGGATTTCCACTATAGAGATTAATCAACTCTAACCATTGATCTTTATCTGTTAAGTTTTTACTTTCTAAAATTGCTGTTGCTGACTTTCCTAAACTATCAAGTTTTAAGGTCTGAATATGATTGTTGCCTGATGTTATTTTTGGTTGTTCTTGACTGAGGAGTAATAAACAACTTTGGTGGGATGATGTGGCTATTTGTTGAAAACATTTACCATAATTTTCATGTTTTTCCAGATAAGTACCAGCTAATTTTCCACTGGCAAATATTTCTTGTAAATTATCAAAAATCAGTAAACAACGATGTTTACGGAGGTAATCAATTAGTTGATTGTTGATGGTTTGAGAATTGGAAATTTTTTCTGGTTTTTGAGAGGGAGAATCTGTTTGAGATAAGAATTGAATAATGTTTGTTTGTAGAGATTCACAGGAGGAGTAATTATCAATATTTCGCCAGATTATATAATCAAATTTATCTTTTATTTGTTGAATTAATTTTACAGTAAGGGTACTTTTGCCGATGCCAGTTAATCCTAATATGGTGATGATGCGGGTGTGGTTTTCTATCCATTGTTTGAGGGTGGTAAGTTCCGTGTGGCGATCGCACAGGGAATATAAATCTGGAGCTTCAGATAAATCATAATTATTTTCTGGGTTAGTTTTGTTTTGGTTTTGGTCAGTGGGAGTAGGGGAAGATTTGTTTTTAGGGGTGGGAGATTGTCTGTTTTCTCCACAGATATTTATATGATGACTATTAATATTTACCCAGTCATTAGCTGTATTTGAAATATGTGAAAAGTAGAAATTTTCTAATATGGAACGAGCATTAGATTTTTTGATATTTTTGTCTAATACATCTGACAGAAGTTTCCATAATTTTGTACCTACCTGTTTGATATGGTCAGGATGACGTTTACAATCATCGGCTATTTGGGGGTATTTTTTACCATTCAAAGTACCTTTTAAGACTTCCTTTTGTAGAGAATCTAAATGTTGTTTCGTGTAAGTAAATACCAGGTTGTCTGTTAATTCAACCAATGTCTCAATATCCATAGCTACAGGTAGACTGGTAGTTTAGTTTTGCATCATATAACCTTATCACACTTTTTCTTACTTAAGAAGCTAAATCATACTTTTTAACACTAAATAGATTCTGAAAAAAATTGCTTTTTACCACTAATTCGCATTTTTTGATTAGTCATAATAGAGATGTATACGAATATAATATAGATATAATAATTAATTTTAATTTTGAGGCATTAGGAGGTATTTTAAAGGAGCGATTAGACTGATATATATAGCAACTCTAGAGAATATTTACTTTGTTGAAGTCTTTCATATAAAACAAAACAAAAGCAGTATCTATGCAAAACAAAGAGGTATATCCTCCAAAATTTTCAAAAGTTTATGATCGATATTGGTTTGGCTTTGCTACTAACTTAGCTCCTCAGATTTACGATATGTATTCTAAAGAACCAATATTTGCCAAAGAAAAGACACTTCTTGATATTTGCTGCGGTCCAGGTCATTTAGCCTGTTATTTTCTTGAAAAGGGATTCTCCATTATAGGAATAGATCTCTCATAAAAAATGTTAGAAATAGCTGAAAAGAAAGCAAAAGAGTATCACAGAAATGCAGAATGGGTCAAAGCTGATGCTTCTAATTTTACTCTTAACAAAAAATTTGGACTTGCTGTTTCGACATTTGATTCTCTCAATTTGCTTCAAGACCTAGATGCCTTAAACAGATGTTTTCAGTGTGTTTCTAATCACTTAGTTGATAATGGAGTATTTATTTTTGATATAAACACGAAAGCAGGAATAGCTACCAACAATAACGTTTCTATAACAGAAAATGATGATTTTACAGTAATTGCTAAAGGATACTTCGATGGTATAAATGACAGGGGTTATCTCAAATTTTCGGGATTTTATAAGGTAGAAAATAATTTATTTGAAAAATTTGAACATTACGCATCTAATACTGTTTTTGCCATAGAAGATATTGAAAATTTGTTAGTCAAAGCAAATTTTCAGGATATTCGTTATTACAAACTTTTAGGAACACATATGGAACCTATTGATGACCCTGAATCCTCTTTCAAGGTGGCGATATATGCCAAAAAATAACTATCTATTAAAATTAGAAAATTCAAGATGTTAAAAATGAGAAAATACAGGTTGATATGATTAGGCAGTATTGTCAAGAAGATTTGCCAGGTATTGCTGACTTAGTTGAGTGCTTTGCTACTGAATCTGGTTACGGTGATGTAGTTGGTGACTTTTCGCGTCCGTATTTTTTAAGGACTCTGGAATCTCTAGAAGAATGGTTACGAATATGGGTTGTAGATTCTAATAAAACAATTATTTCTGCTCTGGCCATGGTAGAACAGCCTAATCTGTATAGCGGACAAAAAGGTTTAGAAGAATTATTTTGGTTCTCTAGACCAGAGTACAGAGGCAATATCGAAAATGTTAAGTTGTTGAAAGCTGCTGAAAATTATGCGAAGGATAATCAAGTATTTTATATCACAATGGGCAGCATGGCAGGATTTCATCCTCCCAAAATAGAGCTTTTTTATCAAAAAAGAGGGTTTAAATTACAGCAAAAACACCATATTTTAACTATTTCTAGTTGTTTATAATTGTTGTAAGAATGTCAAAAAACAATAAAATAAACAGGACTTACGCATGAGGTAGGAAAAACTAGGATTTGAGATTGCTTAAGAGTCGGTCGCTTCGGACGAAAATACGTTGTACTGCCTAAGTCCTAATAAAGTTTAAATTAATTTTATTTTATTGCGACAACTGTATTAAAGATTGTATGAGGTACTAATAAGGTGAAAAACGTCAATATTTACATTCCCGATGAATTGATTGCTGCATCTCAACGTAATCCTTTCCGAGAACTGAAAAATACCCAAGACGGATTAGAGGATACTAGAGAAGTTATTACGGTAATTTTTACTGTTAAAGTTTCTGCCGCGTCTGCTGCTGCTGCCGCTGCTGCTGCTGCCGCTGCCGCAAAAAAGTAGCTGAATTGTATGTAAACAACCCTGTAAGTAATGCAGGGCTTTTATGGTCACATGAATTGGCTCAGTAGCAAACCAATTCACGAAAAAGCTATAGCGCTACTTGAATCGGGAATAGGGAATAGGTATGGAGGGAATAGTAAACTGTTAAAGGGTTTCAGGATGCGCGAAATGTCAAGAGCCTTAATGCGTAGCGCTATAAAGTTTTTTCTCATTTCTCAAAGCTGATTTTATAAACAAATAGCACATTGTCATTAGATACTTAGTAATTAACTATGGAAAAGGACTTGCTTTCTAATTTCCCACTTACTTACAATTGTTTGGTTATCGAAAGCACTACACGCTGCACAGCAAAGTGTTCTATGTGTTACCAATCTTCCGGACCAAAAGGCTCCGAGCTGCTCGGAGATAATCAGCTATCCACTGCAACGATCAAAAAAGTAATAAGAGAAGCTGTCAATATTCCTACTTTAAAACCTCATTTTCATCTGGCAGGGGGAGAAGCGTTTCTGAATATTCCATCATGTATAGACTGCTTTGAAGAAGCTAAAAAAAATGGCTATACAGAAATTTCTGCAACTACTAATGCTTACTGGGCAAAGGATGAAGAAAAAGCAGCTCGTGTCTGCCGAGATATTCGTGAGGCAGGTTTGACTCGCATGGAAGTTAGCTGGGATGCTTGGCATCTTGATTTTATTCCCATCAGTGCTGTCAATAATTGCATTAAGTCTGCCTATGACAATAACATTCAAATCATTCTTAGAATACTATCCACCAAAGAAGAAACTGCTGAAGTTGCCATTGCTATGCTTGATTCTGAAGCATTATCCTGCCTTGATAGCGTCTGTTGTGCTCCAGTTATGCATACAGGAAGAGCAGTAAAAAATATACCTAAATCAGAAATTTTTAACATTAAAAATGTGGGATATTCATGTCATAGTCTGTTGAACTTAACTATTAACGCTTCTGGTAATGTTTTCCCATGTTGTGCTGGATTTGACCAAACAAAAACAGTACAATTTGGCAATATTAAGGATAGCTCTATTATAGAGATTGCCGAAAGCATGAATAGTTCCCTACTACTTCGTTTTTTAGTTTTTTCAGGTGCAGGCTCTTTGGTTCCTATTTTAGAAGATGCAGGGTTTGAGTTAGGTAGAGATTTTTCCAGCCTGTGTAACTTATGTTGGAGCATTTTTTCAAATCAAGAGATGGCTGAAACCATAAAAAATTATTTTCAAAAACTTCAATAAAAAAGCAATTTGCATGGCATTAGTTAATAGTTTCGGAGGTATGGTAGTGCTATTACAGGATTTTCGTTCGGTCAGTATCCTTCTTGGAGATAAAGTTAGTAATGTAAATAATAAAGTCAGTCATCCTATTGGAAATTGGCTGCATCGTTTTGATGAATGGTACAAAGCAGAAACAGGCATAAAGGACGGTAATAATCTTCATTTATTATATAAGCGAGGGGTAACAATTTTTGCTGATAGATTACTAGCTAACATTTCAGAACTTGAAAATCTACTGATTTCGTGTTTAGAGTGTGATTTTTATGTATCTCTTAAAATTTCTCTAGGAGAATGCCACGAATTCTATTCGGCACTAGAAAAGCTAACAGAAAATTTCAAAAATTTGTTACTGATTATTGATGCTAGTGACCCTAGTTTAACAACCTTACAAGGAGATTTTGTTATTTCTCTTGTCGAAAGTATGACGTTGAAGAAAATACATTTAACCTTAATTGGATCGGTATCTTTTTGGTTAAATAGTGGAATTTCTCGCTCTCAAGTAGTCGGCGAAACTATATACGAAATAATGCCAAATTTAAGGGAACGTAAAAGGCGTTTTTGGGGAGATTATAACCCATGTACAAAATGGTTTGGTTTTGTCATAAATTACGATGGTTTAATCTATCCCTGTATGGGTCTTGTTGGTATTGAAAGTTCTTCTATTGGAACCATTCAACAGCCTCTACCTGTGGTCTGGGAAACAATAAAACATCATTCATTAAACCTGGAGCAATTAGCAAGTCAAGGACCAAAACTAGACCTAGTTAATGTAGCATCAGAAGGGTTGAATTTTAGAAGCATTTGTGAAGCTCATCGGTACAAAATTCAAAGTAAAGAAAAGAAAAATACTGTGCAGGAAAAAATTTAAGCATAAATAGCGATCGCTCCTTTCCAAACCAACCAGACTTTAGGAGCGACGCCTTTTATTCAATTGCTGATAGCTGATAGCTGACGGCTGAATGCTTACTTCAAAACCTTCACAGCCACTCCATCATTCAACCTTTGTATACCTGAAACAATCAACTTATCGCCAGACTCCAAACCAGACACCACCTCAGCCATATCACCCCGAACCAAACCCAACTCAATAATCTGACGCCTTGCCTTTTGCTGTTCACCTTCTCCCTCCAACAAATATACAAACCTTGTCTCCCCTTCAAAACCCACTGCCGTCATTGGCACAACTAAAGCTTGACGCTCCTCCCAAATCATATTAACTTCTACAAACTGACCATCCTTTAAATTTCCAGCCCTATTATCCACATCTACCTTAACCAAAACAGTTTGAGAATCACTAACAGTAGGAGAAATAAAACTAACTTTCCCAATTCCCAAAACCTTACCTTCCGAACTCCTAATCTCCACAAGTAAACCCAGTCGCAAATCTCCTCGTCGCTCCAACGGAATTGGTAAATTTATATCTAATACCCGATTTGCCGTCACAGTAGTCATAGTGTCACCACTATTAACAAAATCCCCTATCTTGACAATCATATCCCCAATTACACCTGCAAAAGGAGCTACAACCACTGTATCCTCAAACTCAGCCTGCCAACTTTCGACCTCTGCTAATGCTGCTGCTACCTCTGCCTCTGCTCTGGCAATTTCTTCAGGACGACTACCATTTTGCAACTCCTCCAAATTACTACGAGCCTCCGCTACCTCCGCCTCTGCTCTGGCAATTTCTTCAGGACGACTACCATTTTGCAACTCCTCCAAATTACTACGAGCCTCCGCTACCTCCGCCTCTGCCCTAGCAATTTCTTCCGGACGAGTACCATTTTCTAACCTTCTCAATATCTGCCGTTGTTGTTCTAATGCCGCTTCTAATGTTTGAATCATAGATTCTCGATTTCTTTCCAACTCGGTAACTCTTCTTTTTGCCTCCTCTACCCTCGCCTGAGCTGCTCTCTCCTCTTGAAAAATTTCCTGAAAAGTTAACTCAGCAATCGCTCCTTGTGCTCTTAACTTTTCATTTCGCCTAACTTGTTCCCTAGCTAATTCTAATTCTGCTTGTTGTACTTGTATTTGTGCCTTTGCTTGGGCAATTTCTTCTAAAAGACTACCGGATCTAGCATCTTCTAGTCGTACTTCTGCCTCTTGTAATTCTGCTTTTGCCTGAGCAATCTCTTCATCACGAGTACCCGCCTCTAATTCAGCCAAGGTAGCCTGAGATTGCTCGAGCCTAGCTCTAGCTGCTGCAATTTGTTCTGGTCTGGCTCCTGTTTTCAGTTCAGCCAAGGTAGCCTGAGATTGCTCGAGCCTAGCTCTAGCTGCTGCAATTTGTTCTGGTCTGGCTCCTGTTCTCAGTTGTGCTAAACCTGCTTCCCTTTGCTGGAGATTAGCTTGGGCTGCTCTTAAATTGGCTTCCACATTATCACTCTTGAGTTTAGCGATCGCCTGCCCTTCTGAGACAAAGGTTCCCTCTTGCACTAAGATTTCTACTACCCTACCATCTATTTCTGGTCTGATTCTGACAGAGCGTTTTGCTTCCATAGTTCCCACAAATTCTGAAGTTTCTTGGAGGAAGGTAATTTTTATTGGTATTGCTTTAACCAAGATACTTCGTCGTCTACCTGGGGCTGGTTTTGATGGTTGGTTTGGTGTTTCATTGCTATGAGATTGCCACCATTGTCCTCCCACAAATCCGACTCCGAGAGTGCTAATAATTACTATTAGCCACAGGAGGTTAGTAAATTTTCTATTGTGAGGTTGAGACCACTGAGAAATTGTTTTTTTTTCTTGATATCGTTTTCCGTTATTATCTTTTTGTATGGCGTCTTCTAAATATTCAGTTTTGTCTTGAATGTTAGTTTCGGATAATTTCATGTTTGGCATAGCTTTAATCTTTAAAATTTTAGTATTTATTTTTTAGAACCTAATTAACAGTAATATCTTTGTCTAAGGTCTCTAAATTCTGATTTTTGAGTAACTTTAGATATTAAGGGTTAAACATCAGCAGCCAATTTTTCTAGATTACTATATACAAGTAATTATCTTAAAACTCTTATCTTAGATTCAGATTAGTTTCATCAAAAACCTAGGTGAATTAGGGCTGACTGAATAAATATAATAATCCTTGTGTATCATCAGTTTAAGTGATGCTAAACCTTGAAAAAAATGCCGAAAAATTACTAAATTAATATTCACTCCTTGAGATTTTTCCTCACAACACTTAGAAAAATGCAGAAAAATTAACACCTGCAATAATTGCAAGAGTGCCTATTCCCAATTCCCTTCCCTCACTAACAGATCTTTGTCAGCAAGCTCTAATCAGGACTTACGCACCCAAACAATAAACCTGGTTTATTCCCATGATTATTGTTTTTTGGGCTAATGCAAAATATTTCATTATAATCCTGTTTCTGCGTAATTCCTAGTTAATAAACAATGCAAAGATAAGGTTTTGGCGATCGCTGATTTATCAAAAATCCTTAACTGCACACATTAGTTTTAACCTCTGGATACAAAGAAAACGCATTAGTTTTAACTTTTTGCACTAAGCTTCTCCAAAAAATATTACTTTACTTTTCGGACAAGTAATGGCCATATTTATTTTAGATCGATAAATTTTTTTGTGGCTGAATAAAAAAAGATAATTTTAAATTAGTTTATTAACATAGCCATAAAATTTTATCATATTATTAGATATAGTTTAAAAACCCCAACGTTATAGTTATGAGTCTCTCATTGGTAAGTACAACAGAAGCAGCATTTCTACTTAATATCTCAACAGGTAGATTACGATTGCTATTGAATCAAAAGCGAGTCATCGGTGCAAAAAAAGTTGGCCGACGTTGGATGATGCCCGTCAACAATCGGGGAATGCCAGAAATTATACCAGGTACTCGTGGTCCTGAAGGTACTTGGAATAAATTTCAACGAGAAGCCAAAACTATTATTCATGTGCTACGAAAAACTATTGACTACAACAGAGATAATGGAACTTCTCATCCGGCAGTTGCTGTGAAAGTAGGAAATAAAAAGGATTATTGCCATGCTCTGAAAATTCACGGCGGTTGCCAAATAGTTTATCAACCCCATCAGCCTAATAGAAGTCAAGCTGGAGGTGCCCGCTTGTGGATAGAAGTTGAACCACAACATATAGTAGAGCGGTTATATTTCTCGGATGGAGATTATGGTCCGCCTCCGGAAGTAGTTCAGCAAAGAGCAAGATTCAAGAATAAAAAATCAAAAGTTAAAAAGAGAAAGCAAAAAAATAAGGGTAATATAGAGAAGAAATTAAATAATTAGTATAAATAGTTAGTTTGAGAAGGAAGATTTTTGAGCAGTATGTATGTTCTGTTCTATTTTTTGCTGTCTAGTTTTGGCTGCCTATATCAAAGATATAGCGATCGCCAAAATAAGTCTCAATTTTATACTTCACTTTATATAGCAATCCGCGCATAGGTTGTAACAATTCAAAAACTAGAAATAAACTCCGAAACCTTTACCCATTAAACATTCCCTATTTATTTTGCAGTTATTTTATAGATTCACTATAACCTCTACAAGAATTAGCTTTTCCAGTCAAAATTAATAGTAAATCTAGATGATAAACATATCTATAAAATATCTATTTCTCTATAACTTCAAACTCAACTGCTCATCCGGCGGACTAAAACCCAAATGCCTCCAACCTGCAGAAGTCACAACCCGACCACGAGGAGTGCGCTGCATAAACCCAATCTGCATCAAATATGGCTCATAAACCTCCTCAATAGTTTGAGCATCCTCCCCAGTCGCTGCAGCCATCGTCTCCAAACCAGCAGGCCCACCATTATAATTCTCAATCATCGTTCTCAATAAATTACGGTCAGTCCAATCCAAACCTAGAGGGTCAACATTAAACAACTCCAAAGCTTCACCTGCAACCTCAGCATTTATCGGAGTCAACTTTTTCACCTCCGAATAATCTCTCACCCGCCGCAGTAAACGATTAGCAATTCTAGGGGTACCCCGGGAACGACGGGCAACCTCTTCAGCACCATCCTCCGTAATATCCGTATTTAAAAGTTTTGCTGCTCGGATAATAATTAAACTCAGTTCATCAACCTCATAAAACCGTAACCTCTGAATAATTCCGAAGCGATCGCGTAGAGGAGAGGTCAAAGAACCCACTCTAGTAGTTGCTCCTACCAAAGTAAAAGGTTTTAGAGGAATGCTCCTAGTCTTAGAAGTTTTACCTTGCCCGACTGTAATATCCAGTCGAAAATCTTCCATCGCCGGATATAGAATTTCTTCTGTCATTTTAGAAAGGCGATGAATTTCATCTATAAACAAAATATCCCCTTTTTGTAAACCTACTAGCAAACCAACTATATCTCTAGGTTTTTCAATAGCAGGTGCAGTAGTAATCTTACAATTAACCTCCATTTCTGCTGCCAATATTAGAGACATAGTAGTTTTGCCCAATCCAGGAGGACCATACAATAGTAAATGGTCTAGAGATTCTTTCCTAGACTTAGCCGCCGAAATCGCAATATTCAATACTTCTTTCAGGTCTTTCTGCCCAATATATTCATCTAACCTTTGAGGTCGGATTTTTTCTTCATTTTGATTACCACCTTTTTCTTCAGTAGTTGCTTCTACTGCCAATAAAGCATCTAATTCCGCTGATTCAGATTGAGATTTTGATTTTTTGGTCTTATATGAAGTTTTTTTTTCGGAGGCTAAGAAAATGTTTTTATCTGGCCTTTCTGGTTGAGGAGATTGTTTTTTAGAAGAAATTATGGCCATAACTAGGAAATAGGAAATGATTGCTAAGTTATTCGTTCATTATCATAGTTAGTATAAACTATAGCAATCCTATTTTATTAGTCTTAAAAATTTTGCCACTTCTTGGAAATAGATTTGGAGACAATAGCTAATGGGTAAGAGTTTCGGAGCTTATTTCTAGTGTTTGAATTATTACAACCTATGCGCGGATTGCTATATAGTCAAATTATGAATTTAGAATTTAGCATGAAAAAATGGTTAAGTAGTTTTGCAAAATTAATTACCAATACTTAGCAATAGGAATATATAGTATAAAAGCCAAATACATATTTATGAGATTATGAGACTTATTAGATACTTTCTACTATAAAGCAAAAAGCTTTGAGTTTGAATAGTATCTAACAGCTTACTTGAATATCTCAAAATAGTGGTTGATAATTTAGGAAAAAAATATGTAATTAATTTTGGTTATGTACTTAAGCACGTTAATTTCTTAATTGAACAATTCTGCATTCTGCATGGTCTTATTCTAAATTCTTGAATATTTAAGAAAATGTCCTATGAAATCAACATCATTGTCTGTACCAGAAAATATAACATTTGAAGAAGCGATCGCCGTGACTCAAGAAATTATGTCTGAGATAGAAACAGGCCAGCTATCGGAAGCTGAAATAGAACTATTAATTGGCAATTTAGTCAAGAGTAAAAATGGTGCTAGAGGATTTTTCGTTAGTTATCTTACAGATTCTAGACCTTTAGCAAATAATCCATCACCATCAATATTTAGAGCCTTAGAATCAGCTCCAGAAGTAGTGGTAGAGTTATTAGTAAAAAATCTGGCCATGTCTTCAGCAATGGTAGTCTATCATCAAAGAAATAAAGATGAAGAGACAGCTAATGAATCTAAAAGAGTGGGAGCAAGAACCACAAAACTAATAAAAAGTGTGAATATACCGAGCTTATCAGGCAATATTCAGGAATTATATCAAGGTACAACTACTGGCGAGGGAAATTACAAAGACTTTCTCGAACGTTGGGGTTACGATACTGAGCAGTTAAAGGCTATTGAACAAGCAATAGAACCTTTACTTAATGGATAATGGATAATTGATAATGGATAATTAAAACTATTTCTAACTAGGGTTTACCGATCGAATATAAAAGCATTTACAGATAAAGGCTAAAGTCTTTTTAGGTTGAACAAGCGCGTGTTTCAATTAAAAACGCTCAAAAAGTTAGCATTTTGGGCAAGAGTTGGGAAAAAAATTCCTCTCCTGCTCCTTTGCTCCTTTGCTCCTTAAAAATACTTTTTCAGCAAACCCTAATTATCAATTATTAATTACCTCTGGTTAAAACAATTGAATTTAATCAGGTAGGGAAATATTCTAGCACTTTTTTCTCTTGAAATAGAAGGCTTTAAATCTCTGGAGATTAATTATCAATTATCCATCAGCAAACCCTAATTATCAATTATTAATTACCTCTGGTTAAAACAATTGAATTTAATCAAGTCCGGAAATATCCTAACAATTTTTTCTCTTGAAATAGAAGGCTTTAAATCTTTGGGGATTAATTAAGTAGTTATGAAAAATTAATTACACATACATATTTAGTAGAGGGAATGTATGGTATAAAAAAAATGCGTATTTATGAAATCATGAGATTTATTAGATACTTCAATCAATAAAGTAGAAAGCTTTTAGAAAAAATGACATTGAACAGCTTACTTCAATATTTCAAAAAATTGCTTGATAATTTAGAAACAAAATCTGTAATTAATTTTGCTTATGCACTTATCAATTATCAATTATCCATTAAACTGTTAAGCATTTAAACCGCATATTTGTTCTGTGCGCAGTGAAGAGTAAAATTCTGATTGATTTTGTAGGGGTGATTCGCGAATCACCCCTACTGGCTTCTGATTTATGACTGGCTAAAACGCATTTTAAATGTGTCTTAGCTTATCAATTATCAATTATCCATTATCACATTATCCATTATCAATTATCCATTATCGAGATGAAAGGTATTGTCCGTAAAACTAGCAGGCTTAGTAGTTGGCTAACCGTGATAAATACTCATAGGTTAGTTAACCTAAACCTGTTATTCACATTA
>NZ_JAAHGT010001439.1 GCF_010672385.1 Okeania sp. SIO2F4 | reverse complement strand
ACAATATCGTCAAATGTTGGCAACTTTAGACCCGAATGGCTTACCTTTGGTGGGAGCAACTTTACCAGGTCAAGGAACAGATGAATCTCACTATCTTCCAACTTGGAGACAGCTAGTAGAAATAATCGGACACAAAAACTTTTTATTTCTGGCGGATTGCAAAGCTTCCAGTTGGGCTAATCGCGCCGAGATTGACCGAGAAGGAGGGATATATTGCTTTCCTTTAGCTATGAGTAAACCCCGCCCAAAAATCTTATTGGATTGGTTAGCTAATGTAGCAACAAACCTCCAAGAAATATTCCCTGAAGATGCCGAATCAAAAGATTTGCCTTGAGCTCAAGGCAAAGAGGTTCCTTTGGGTAGTATTTGGTTTGATGTGGAGAATCAACAGTGGCATCACTGGTCACAAAGATGGTTGGCTGTTTGTTCTTATGCTTTGCTAGAACGTCAACTTCAAGGACTAGAAAAACGTCTTCTCAAAGCTGAAGAAGCTCTGAAAAAGTTAGCTCAACGACCAGGGAAAGATGCTGTGATTTTGGAAAAAAAAGTGACAGAAATTCTCAAACGCTACCGAGTTACCCCATATCTGGTGGGAATCATTGATTCCCAGATTCATTATGACAAAGTATATAAAAGCAGTGGTCGTCCCCATAGCCAAAGTTCTTTTCGTCGTGTCCGTCAAACCACTTTAAGCTTAACTTTTCATCGTTATGAGAACGAGATTAGAGATTTTCAAGTTTTAGCAGGTTGGCGATTATATGTGACTAATGCCACCCCTGCCAGATTAAGTTGAGAAAATGCTGTTTTTTCCGATCGTGAACAATGGCAACCGGAAAGAGGTTTTCATCGTTTCAAACGAGGTCGCCTTCCCGCTTTACCCATCTACTTCCAAGATGATTGCAAGATTCGTGGCTTGATGTTTTTACTAACGATATAGCTGCCGCACTTGCTCCGCCAACGCTCTGCAAGTTTTTACATTAATGGAGTTTGTTGTTCGTTGTCAATTAAAGGAAAAAAAAACTCACTAGCTGGCCTTTATGATGGCAATCCTCAACGAAGTACTCAGCGTCCGACAGCGGAAAAATTGTTAGCTGCTTTCAATGGAATTACTCTGTATTTTCATGGAGATGGGTCAACTCAAATCAGTTCTCTTAATTTTCTTGAGCGACAAATTTTATCTCTAATGAGAATCCCTGAATCTATCTACATTTTTCCTCCGTGAATCACTGCCTCATGTGACTAAAACCGCTCTAATTATTACTATGAATGAGTTTTAGTGAATTTATTTAGTTAAA
>NZ_JAAHGT010001438.1 GCF_010672385.1 Okeania sp. SIO2F4 | reverse complement strand
AAGCAATAGATGAGGCTATTAGGACATCTCAGTTTATTCAAAATAAATGTTTAAGATATTGGATGGACAATAAAGGTGTAAGTAAATACGGCCTAAATAAATATTGCAAAGTATTAGCTCAAGAGTTAAAGAGTGCTAGGGAACTAAACTCAATGGCTCGACAATCGTCTGCGGAAAGATATTGGTCTGCCATATCTAGATTTTACGATAACTGCAAGAAAAAAGTCAAAGGTAAAAAGGCGGTGCGACCCCGCGACGACGACAGCTCGCTTGCGGAATGCGCACTCCTGTGAGGTTACCCTAAATTTAAAAAGTATTGCCGATCTGTAGAATATAAAACTTCTGGTTGGAAATTATCAGAAAACAGAAAAGCAATTACTTTTTCAGACAAGAAAAATATAGGTATTTTGAAATTCATTGGTACTTATGATTTAAACTACTATCAACTGAACCAAATCAAACGAGTAAGGTTAGTTAAACGCGAGTCGCGGTTATTATGCTCAATTTGCTATTCAAATAGATTTAAAAATAGTAGGGGCATCTATGCGAATCGCCCCCACCAAAAGGAAAAGCCGTAGGTTTAGACGTAGGAATTAAATATTTCTTGGCTGATAGTAATGGTAAAACCATAGAAAACCCTCGATTTTACAGAAAGTCTGAAAAGCAGTTAATAGGGCAAATCGTCAAAAATCTAAGAAGTACAACAAAGGCGCTAAACCACAGTCAAACATACGTCGCCAATCCGACGGCTCCCCTAACCACAAAGCTAGAAATAGATATGCAAGGAAACATTTAAGAGAGGGACGTTGCATGCAACGTCCGTACAGGCAGTGTAGAGAATATGCTAAGAGAGTAGCGTATTGCGTAATCCATTCTAACAACTTGGTGGCTTATGTAGACACGGAGCGGCGTGCCGAAGGCAGATTTAAATGTGAAAGGCATGGTAAGGAATCGACGGCTCATAGGGGGGATTCGCATAGATGCCCCTACAATCAATTAGTGATGTTGCCTGGTCAACTTTTCGACAATGGTTGGAGTATTTGGGAAGCAAGTATGGTAAATTAACTATTGCAGTGCAACCGCAAAATACTTCTCAAAATTGTTCTAATTGCGGTCAAAAAGTGCAGAAATCTCTATCAACTAGAACCCATATTTGTCCTAATTGTGGGTATGTGGAAGACAGAGATATTAATGCAGCAAAAAAAATCCTACAAAAAGCGCTCAGTAGGGTGGGGCACACCGGAACTTACCCTTGGGGAGACACACCCCCTGGCTTGATTGGAGAAATCCTGTCAAGT
>NZ_JAAHGT010001437.1 GCF_010672385.1 Okeania sp. SIO2F4 | reverse complement strand
TTACTATGTAATATCATCAGGACTTACGCACAGATACCATATATAGCGTATGGCAAATAGAGGGATGTAGCTGCCGCACTTGCTCCGCCAACGCTTAAAAATCAAGCGCGATCGCCTCAAGACAAGTACCATTGTTAAAACAAGGGTAAAAAACACCTATAAAATCAAAACAGCTCTAAATTTTATTGTAGGGTTCTTCAGTTTTTGGATCAGATAATCTGAGAGTAATTCATGCTTAACTTTATAAATAGTTTTTCCTATTTTTACTGCTAATCTTTTTAATAAATTCCAGACTAATATAGCGCAGGCTATGTGATTTTTTTGAATTTGGCGCTCGACGATATAGACATCTCCAAAAATGATTTAACTTGGTTTAAAACAACTGTAAATCTGATTATTTGATTCAACTACTTGTTTGACAGGAGTAATATGTTTATTAATAATTTTTTCTACTTCAATTTTGACACTATCGGACATTGAAGATAGCCATCCATCAATATCAATGTGCATCCACCTTTGACTAGGGTCATTATATACAGCAAAATTCAATAAACTATTCATATTTGCTGAACCTGCTGTGTCACTAACTTCTTTCATCATGGAGTAAGTTAAGCCGTAAAATGGTTCGGAACCTGCTTGAAAATATTGTTCCCACCCACTCCAATTTAAATTATTCCTGGTTAAAATTTTCTCAGCAAAAACAGTAGCTAATCCTTCTGCATAGCAGTCAAGTAATTGTGCATTTAATAGGTGAAATATTTCGTGAGCTAATTGACCGTGGAAAGAATATTCAGATGGTTTCCGACTTAAATATATAGTAAATTCACCTTGATTTGCATTTTCAAGTGAAGTTAACGGAGTTAGATTTAAGCGTAAATTAATTTTTTTAACTGGTATTCTTGATTTGCCATATAGTTGTTGACTATAATTAAATCCTGATTGAACAAAAGAATAAATACTCGAATTATTGAAATTAGCATCTAAGGATTTTATTTGAGGTGATGAAATAAATTGAGCCGAAACTTCCTGAAGTGCAAAATTAGGAATGTAGAGAAAAATTAGTAATGAAATAAGTGCGATTAATAAAAGTTTAATCCGGAAAATAATTACCATGATTTGTCTCATAATCAAAACATATAGCAATCCTCTGCACAATTGTAATATTTTTGTGGTTGTTAGGAGGACAGAGTCTTAGGGGCGAAGAGGGAATCGCCCGTACGGTCCTCAGAATTTTCAAGGTTTTTCGTCAATCTTAACTATTATAAAAATTATCACAAATCATTTAGGATTGCTATATAAC
>NZ_JAAHGT010001436.1 GCF_010672385.1 Okeania sp. SIO2F4 | reverse complement strand
AGTATGTTTTTAACAAGGAATTTACAAATGATTACTACGCAGAAGTCTCAATAGATACATATGATGGAACTGTATTTTATGACTTCTTTGGGACAAATAACCCTACAGAGGAGCCAAAGTTTATAGTTGTCATCCCCTATCCTCCCAGACCACAACTGACTGAGTTTACTGTAACTGAAGATGAATTGAGAGCTTGGGCACAAGATTATAAAAGCTATATTCCTCGGAACTTTAATCCTTATATTCCAAATACTGGAAGTTCTTGTTAACTAAAATATATGTTTAATAGACCGAAATTTAGAGCCTCTATTTGCGTCAAATTAACTGAGCAAGGAGAGGTTTTTCTTTTATCAGAAAGATATTTTACGTTGCTAGACGATCCTCTGCTGCAACTAATATCTCCGTTAATTGATGGCAATCGCACGGTTGATGAAATTATTACTATCTTAGAAGGAAAAGTTGCCTCCACTCAGATTTACTATGTTCTGATGTGGATGAAACAGCAGGGTTATATTGAAGAAAGCGATAACCTTCCCTTACCTGCATCGGCAGTTTTTTCTGATGCTCTTGGTGAAGCTTACAAACTTGATGTCCAGAAAGCTCAAAATAATCTCAATCAAACAAAAGTAGCAGTGAAGTCCATCGGTTCCACTTCAGCTTCAGAACTTATTTCTATTCTTGAATCTTTGCAAATAGAAGTTGCTGAAGATGGAGATATAGAAGTAATTCTAACCGACGATTACCTCTGTACCGATATAGGTGTTATTAATCAGCAAGCACTTCACCACTCCCGTCCTTGGATGCTAGTTAAACCTGTGGGAACGATCATTTGGATTGGACCAATATTTTATCCAGGAGAAACAGGATGTTGGGAATGTATGGTGCAACGCATTCGAGGTAATAGACCTGTTGCAGGGTTTCTCGAAAGACACAAAGTAGACTCTTTAGCACTTCCCACTGCTTTTCTCCCCTCTACTCAGCAGACTGCACTTAATATAGCTGCAACTGAAATCTTTAAATGGATTTTTCAGGGAAGAAACCAACAGTTAGAGGGAAAACTAATGAGTTACGATACTTTTTCCTTATCCACAGAAATTCATATTATCCCAAAACGTCCCCAATGTACCTGCTGTGGAGACCCAACCTTGATGCAAAAACCATTACCTCTGTTGTTAGGGAGTCGGAAAAAAAAGTTTACACAAGATGTTGACCACCAATTTTTTGTGCAAGAAGAAAAACCAAGGAAAAATAAGATTATTTTCAGCACCATAAAAGAAATAATTGGAAGTTAACAAAAAGATT
>NZ_JAAHGT010001435.1 GCF_010672385.1 Okeania sp. SIO2F4 | reverse complement strand
TAGAGCAGCTCACTCTGTAAAAGGTGGAGCTGCCATGTTGGGAATGCACAGTGTCAAAAAAGTAGCTCACCGTTTAGAAGATTGTTTCAAAATAATTCGAGAACATCCTGTTGATATTGACCAAACAGTAGAGTCTCAATTTTTGAAAGGATATGATACTCTCAAAGATTTAGTAGAACGTCTCCAAGGTCCTTATGGTTTGAGGGAAGAAGAGGGAGAAGAAATAGTACAAAATGCTTGGCCTGTATTTGCCGATTTAGAAGCTAATTTGAATACTTTAGTTAGTGGTGGAACTGTTGCTAAGTCTACTACTGTTGGTACTGGAAATGGGAAGGCAAAAACTAATTTTGCTCAACAGGTCAAAGATCAATTAAAAGAAATGTTAGAACTGTTTAAACAGGGTGACTCTCCAGATTCAAGAAAACAACTAATAGAGGGTTGTAATGGTTTGTTGAAGTTGGATAAAAATACAGAAATTTGGCAGACTTTAGTTACTGCTTCTCAACAAGCTCTGACTAATTCTAAGTTATCTTATCAAGTTCTAGCACCTGTGATTATTAAAGAACTTAATACTGCAGGTGAGTTAATCCAAGCTGGAAAGGTAGAGGAAATAGTACCGAGTAAAGATTTAAAAGAAATTGCAACTTCTCCCAAAGCAAAAATTTCTGAACAGAAAAAAGTAACTTTACCAAAAGACCCGAAAGAAGTGGTGAGATTAATTATTAAAAGTTTTGACCATAAGCAACAGGAGGCGATCGCTAGAATATTAGTTAAGCATGTTAAGTCGTCTAAAAATAATTGATTAAGATTAATTAGTGGTTGTAGATGATAATTTTAAGGGGCATCTTAGTTTTATGGAATAATATTTGGTGTTGCTGAAATGTAATGGTAAGTAGCTGAAGGTAAAATTGAAAAACTTATGTTTAGCGTTGATACTTAATCTAAAAATCATTACCACTCAGCAACGCCTAATATTTTAATCTAGCAACAACTTTTGCTTAAGCATATCTAGTTCTCAAGTTCATTGTAAGCCACCCTAAATTTCCTCATTCCTGACTTCTGAGTCCTGAGTCTTTAGTGCCCTTCCTTCTTCAATATTTTCTTCAAGTTTATGCAAAGCCTGATTAACTTTTTCCTCCAATTTTTGAAATTGTTGTTGTCTTAAGTCGCTCCATTCTGGCAATTTATTAATAAACTGTTGTAAATCAATAATCACACTTGTTAAATCATTAATTTGTTGCAATTCCGGTCGTTGTTTAAACTGCTGAGAAACCAAGTCTAATTCTGTTTGTAATAACTTGA
>NZ_JAAHGT010001434.1 GCF_010672385.1 Okeania sp. SIO2F4 | reverse complement strand
ATCACACCGATGATAATTTTTTTCATTTTATAGCTAATTAGTCCAGTAGCAGACTGACACAGCTAAAACTGTGCATTGGGGAGTAGGGGAGCACAGGAGAAAGACTGTTGTTGGGTTACTCCTGCAAAGAAGCAAGCTACGTCCCTCAACCCAACCTACATCTATTGCAACATTTAAGATGAAACAGTCTACTACAAATTTTCTACAAATTTTCCTGTTCCCAGATCCGGTGTTCCCTGTTCCCTGCTATATCAATTAGTCAACCCATGTTCTAAAGCGTAGCGAACTAATTCGGTTCGACTATTCGTTCCAGTTTTTGTAAATAGTCTACTCACATACTTTTCCACATTCCGAACACTGGTATTTAGATCCCTAGCAATTTCCTTATTCATTAACCCTCTAGCTACTAAATCTAAAACACTCTGTTCCCTAGGAGTCAAATCTATTTTTATCGGTGAAGGAGTTTGAGCGATCGTATTCTTTCCCATTAACATTGCTTTTATTTCGGCAATTTGACTTGCTAAAACAGCAATATCGGGAGTATTTTCTCCTTCAGTAGTTGTTTGTGCTGATGTTCGACGCTCTAACAAATTTTCTACAATAGCTACCAACTCTTCTGGGTCAAAAGGTTTAGAAAGGTAAGCGTCACAACCCGCTTGATAACCCTGAATGCGGTCTGTCGTCATTCCTTTGGCAGTCAAAAATACTACAGGTAAAGCTTTAAATTTTGGTTCCTCTCGTAATTTTTGCAGAAATTGATAACCATCTACTTGAGGCATCATAATATCTGTAATTACCAAGTCAGGTAAATGTAATTGTAGGATATCCCATCCTTGATTAGCATTACTAGCAACATCTACATGGAAACCGCTATCTTCTAAATAAGCTTGTACGGCTTCCCGTAATCCTGGTTCATCATCTACTAATAATATTTTTCCTGACATTTTTAATTTTTCCTCTAGCTGATTTTGAGCTTGAATCATTTAATATATATAGATTATTCCTACTTTGATACTTTTTTTTAATTTAGCTAATTTTTATTATTAATGGAGCGAAAAAAATATACGGTTTACCATACTTGACTAAAATATTTTTTTATGAAGCACAATAAAGCTTAGGCATGATATGAAATACAGCTAAGTAGGTAGGCAAAATTAAATACACTGATAGACTATAGTAGGGACGTTCCATGGAAAGTCCCTACTATCCTCCCTGTTATAGCACTACGCAAATAGAGCGCGGACATTTATAAATGCTCAAAGTCAGTTAGGGATTACTTCCGACTTCTGACTTCTGTGCAAGC
>NZ_JAAHGT010001433.1 GCF_010672385.1 Okeania sp. SIO2F4 | reverse complement strand
GTTCCGCTGTCGCGCTCGCCAAACACTAAAGTTTTAAGGATGCGTGTAATGGATTTAAATTTTACAGTTTATAACGGCTTTGTTGCATGAATGTTGCAATCGCATCCATTCTGCTATCGCTGACACTACTCCCTCGCCCTCGTACCTTGTGTGATAGCGTTCGTCTCAAAGAGTAACTACACTAATTATTCAAGCAAGCATATCTTTGATCAAAGCGTGAAAAACTTGAGGATTTTCAATTGGCCGCTGCATCTACACAGTCTCTAAAATTCTTAAATTCTTTGAGTCTTTGTCTGATCCAATTTTTGAGTACAAACCACCAACGTTCTATCTTGTTAAAATCTGGCGAGTAAGGTGGTAGATACCAGATTTCACACTTGGCTTTAGCTACTAATTCTTCAATATAAACTGACTTATGAAACGTTGCCTTATCCACTATGAGCCCTTGCCCTGGGTCTAATTTTGGTAGTAAACAATGTTCCAACCAGTTCTCATGCTATACACGATTACAACTGCCTACAAATGTTAAAGGAGCAAACATTTTTTCTTGATTTATAGCTGCAATCCAACTTACTCTCTCAGTCCTTTTTCCTGACTTCATACCTGGTACTCTTTTTCCTTTAACTCCATAACCATAAGGATAATCGGGAAGATTATCTATTCCGGCTTCATCTACATAAACAATACTTTTGTTGTCTATTTGATTCAGTTTCAACATGAACTCTTGTGTTTCTAATTCGTCTGTTTCTTGATAACCATATGTTTTTTTTTACGAGTAAAACCAATTTTTTTTAAACCTCTACTAATAGTAAAACGACTACAATTTCCCCATTTTCCAGCCATTTGACCCATGAGTTTGCTCGTGATTAACCTCAACAAATTTTTCAAATTCAACAAAATCTTTAATTTTAGATGTTTGAGGAGGAGGTACATTGGCCTAGGGCGACTATTGAGCCTGTGGTTAAATATCGATATCGCCATTGATGAAGAGTAGGCCGACTTATATTTAATAAACGACTCACATGAGTGATAGACGTACCATTAATAATCAGATTAAGAGCCCGTTCACGCAAATCTTGACTGTAAGGATGTACCATAACACTCAAACTTGATTTTTCAAGATAGAAATACCTTAAATTATAAACTGTAAATTGTCAATACCTCAACACCCATCCTTAAAACTTTAGTGTTTGACGAGCGCGACAGCGGAACGGAGTTCGATCGCCTAATTTATGAAAATGCAGGTCATACAGTACACAATGCTA
Source organism: Okeania sp. SIO2F4 (assembly GCF_010672385.1). Lineage (GTDB taxonomy): Bacteria > Cyanobacteriota > Cyanobacteriia > Cyanobacteriales > Microcoleaceae > Trichodesmium. Next base: position 40 of record NZ_JAAHGT010001433.1, on the reverse strand, counting down.
CATTAAGACAGTCTTTGTAATATGTAAATATGCCAGCGCT
>NZ_JAAHGT010001432.1 GCF_010672385.1 Okeania sp. SIO2F4 | reverse complement strand
TGTCATTGAACACCTAGCTATCCGTATAATTCTTTTCCTCACAAAAAAAGCCCCCTGGAATTACGCCCGTTTCCTCAACTATGCCACCGAAAAAATGTTACTTCAGCGAGTTGGAGGAGGTTATCGATTTATTCATAGATTACTTCAGGAACATTTAGCATGGCGATACATTAATCGGCAAAAATAGCACTCTTTCAAATCTCAAAGCTGTTCATTTCTCAAAAAAAAAACATGGAAAACCCAATCAGCATCTACCTGAACTCCGGCAACTTTTCAGAAGGCTTCAATTCCATAACTATCCAACTCAATCAAACCAAAAAATTTACCACAACCTTACCAGCAGCACCCAAAATTCCACACTTATATAAAAACTGGCAACAACAATATACTTCTCTTACCCCCACCGCCAGAGCGGGATTCAAAAAAAGTCAAATTACTCATATTTCTAGTTCCGAATGTTTCTATTATTATCAAGCACTCTGCCAACAACTCAACATTTGGTTTACCCCTATCAAAAATCTCTTACCCAACTCTGAAAAAATTCTCCTTATTCTCAATACTCAAAATATTTCAGATTACCAAACCAGAGAAATTTTACATAAACTGCCTTGGGGAAAAATTCACCTTTCAGAAAATCAGATAATCGAAACTATTTTCCCCACAAAAAAAGCCCCCTGGAATTACGCCCGTTTCCTCAACTATGCCACCGAAAAAATGTTACTTCAGCGAGTTGGAGGAGGTTATCGATTTATTCATAGATTACTCCAGGAACGTTTAGCATGGCGATACACTAATCAAGAAAAATAGCAGTTTGTAGGTTTGATTTAGAAGCCGAAACCCAACATTTATACAAAATAATTATGACTTACCCATAAACCAGTTTATAATACAAAATTTCCTGATTTGAATAAGAATAATTAGAGCAATAAATCCCGTTTCTTGTTCCGGTGCATAAGTCGTAATTAATTAATAATTCTGGCAATATTTTCCCATTTTAAAGCCTCAAAAAGTCAAATTTTCTATAAAAATACTTGTTTGAACTTTTGTTTTGGCAAAACTTGTTGATAAACTTTTGCCCAATTTTCTTTTTCCACCGCAGGAGCAAGTTGTTCTAGAACTTTTTTCCTGGCAGCTTTTCCTAATTCCTGTCGTAACTGAGGCGATCGCTCTAACTTGCGCAAAGCTACTGCTAACTCTTCACTCGAACCTGGGTTAACAACTAAACCATCAACACCATCTGTCAAAATTTCGCCAATGGCATCAACATTCGATCCTACTATAGCTCGACTAGCTAACATTGCCTCTAAA
>NZ_JAAHGT010001431.1 GCF_010672385.1 Okeania sp. SIO2F4 | reverse complement strand
TCTGACTCCTTACTTACCCTCCTGGGATGGGTTAGGAGTGGGTTGATTTCTAAGAAATAGCCTTACTATTTGTAGCAAAATTTGATTAATTTGGTATTATACCATTTCTTGAAAGTAGCTAGAGAGATAATGCCTCTAAAATATATTTCTAAATTGATATAGCAATCAGGAATAATTTTTATATAGCAATCCTAAATTGGTCGTGACAGTTTTAATAATAGTTAATTTGACCTGAAAATCTTGAAAATTATGACTCCTGACTCCCGACTCCTAACTCCTAACTGCCACTAAAATATTACAACCGATTAGAGGATTGCTATAGATATTTAAGAACAATTAATATCAATCAAAATCCTTTGATATTCTGACTCCTGACTCCTGAGTTATGACTCCTAATTACAACTAAAATCTTACAACTGAAATATGATTGCTATATTATTTATTCATTGACTGATAGAGAGGTTGGTTTTTAACTTTTTCTATCCAATTTTGGATGGCTGAAAATTGGTTTAAATCAAATCCTCCTTCATCGGCAACATGAGTATAAGCAAACAAACAAATATCAGCAATAGTATAGCGATCGCCTACAAAAAATTGATATTTTTCTAAGTGTTTTTCCATTACACCTAAAGCTGCATAACCTCCTGGTTGTTTTTGTTTTATTTCTGCTTTATATTCCTCTGCTTTTTCCAAAATATTTATCCAATAACGAGAGGTGGCAATATAAGGTTCATGGCTATATTGTTCAAAGAATAACCACTGCATTATTTGGGCTTGTTCCCATTTATTAGTGGGGAAAAATTTTGTTCCTGCACTGAGATAAAAAAGAATTGCATTGGATTCAGATAAAAATTTACCTGGTTCTATTTCTAATACAGGAATTCTACCGTTAGGATTTTTTTGTAAAAATTCTGGGCTGCGACTTTCTCCTTTTGTTATATCAATTTCTATTCTTTTAAAGGGTATTTCTAACTGGGTTAATAATAGACGGATTTTATAACAGTTACCAGAGGAGGAAAATTCGTATAGTTTTAACATATTGTTGATTTTTGGGAAAGGGATAATAATTATACCATTTCTTTGTAAAAATGCTGTTAATAATTGCTCAAACCTTCCAATTGGTGGCGCAGATAGCTCCTGAATATTTAAGTGCAGTTTCAATCTTTAGAAGTCAAGTTATGTAAGCATTCAGTTATTAGCGGTCAGCTATCAGCAATGAAAATGAACTATGTGATTCGATAAACTATTAAGGTTGACTAATGGACTTTTACAGTAACTTTTAATTCTTTGAAATCTCTCAATTACTTTTTA
>NZ_JAAHGT010001430.1 GCF_010672385.1 Okeania sp. SIO2F4 | reverse complement strand
CGGTGGGAAGCAGATGTTAATGAAAGGCACTAAAACCGATAAAATGAACCATCATCCTTTTACCTGACTACGAATTACTATTACTGATGAAGTTGGTAATAGGATTTGGAAACCCATGTGGTTAATCGCTATTGGTTCTCCTATATGAAGAGTTAAGTTTAATTGATTGCTATGAGTCTTATCGACAACGTTATGACATGGAACAACTAGCTCCTATTTTGGGTCAACAAAGATTATTGACGACAGCTTATTCAACACAGTAATGTCGAACATGAAGAAAATTGGTTTAAATTAACATTAATTGCTTATGTTAATTTATGGGCTGCTAGGAATTTAGCCATTGTTTTACCCCGTCCTTGGGAACATTATTTGAAGACTAATAAATCAGTTAAAATCACTCCCAGTTTAGTTCAAAGAGATATAAGATCGAATAATTTCGACTTTGGGTACAATGACGACATCTCCCAAACGTCGAGGTTATTCTACCGGACGGATTAAAGGATATAAAACAACTTGAGCGAACTCCTCATCAAGTTATCATCAAAGGCAAAAAAAAATCCAAAAAACAACGAAAAGTTTCTTAGTAGTGGGCGACAACTCTTAATTATTCCCATTTTTCAGTGATTAAATTCACTGGGGACAGAGAAATATTTCTCTAGTCTCGTTAGCGTAAAAAATACGCTAACTATTTTTCTTTTTGTCCAAAGTCCAAACATTCTGATAAATCCTGATGTTTAGTCTAAGGTTTATATATGACCTTTATCGAAGGAAATAATAAGAGTAATTCCTTTTAGGTTAAGTTAAAGGGTGGTGGTGCATTGTAATGGTCATCTATATGTAATTATGTACTGCTCTTATCCCAAGATGTGTCAGCAAGTTGGAAAGGTAATCCACATGTCTAGAACGCTACCCATCTCTATCATCATATCTTTTGTTCACTTACCAAAGGTTCCGTATGCAAATCCTGATTACTTACCCTGTTGCTGAAGATGTTTTGCTTGCCATTCTTAATGATAACATTATCTATCGACCTGACTTGCAATGCAAGGGAAGCCGTTTCGTAAGCAAGGCTTTGAGTGAGCTTAGACCAGATGTTCTAGTTACCCAAGAGTTGCCCGATGAGCAGGCTGTTAGAAGTTGGGTATCCGCAACGCCCGAGTCAGCGCGGTTCATTGTGCAAAAGGGTAATATCAAATCCGGTAGCATCGGTATAATAAAATTAAACCTGATAAATTAAGGGATAAATAGTAAGAGTTGGGCGATACTGCGCTCCGCAACGCTCCGCGAACGCCATGCCGAGATTGTTAAAGCT
>NZ_JAAHGT010000143.1 GCF_010672385.1 Okeania sp. SIO2F4 | reverse complement strand
GGACCAATGGGACCGACAGGACCAGCGGGACCAGGACCACCATCAGCACCAGGAGCACCAGCGGGACCAATGGGACCGACAGGACCAGCAGCACCTATAGGACCGGGAGGACCGACAGGACCAGCAGGACCAGGACCACCATCAGCACCAGGAGCACCAGCGGGACCAATGGGACCGACAGGACCAGCGGGACCAATGGGACCGACAGGACCAGCAGCACCTATAGGACCGGGAGGACCGACAGGACCGGCAGGACCAGGAGCACCATCAGCACCAGGAGCACCAGCGGGACCAATTAGACCTACAGGACCAGCAGGACCGGTAGGACCAGCAGGACCGGTAGGACCAGGAGCGCCAGTGGGACCTACAGGACCTACAGCACCAGGAGGACCGGGTATTATTGGAATTGGAACTTCAACAAATTGATTAGGAATGATTTCTGGCCCATCAACCAAGTCAAAGCCTGGTACAGTTGTTGGTTGTCCAGGTATGAGAGTGTTGATAGGTGAAGGAACAAATAAATTTTGATCAATTTGAGATCCTATTATTAAACCAAACTCTTCTTCCATTTCTTTTCTCAAGAAAGTAATTTTTCCCAGATTATAAGTGAGAACTTCACTTTTGAGAATAAAAATTTTGTGATCTAGCTATCAAAATACTAAGCAAATCTAATGACTTACAAAATGTTTAAGTGGCCAAATATTTTATCTCTCTCAACCTAAATTTTTTGTGAAGCAAAACTTCTAAATCATTCCAACTTAACTGATATTGAAATAGATGCCATATCCAAAAACTCAAAAAGTAATTCTGCTCTAAAACCCGCTTTCCATAGTATTTTCCTAAATTCCAACCTATTAGCTTTTATTCCAGCTTATAATTACTCTTAGTCCCAATAGTTTAATTACTGTTCACATCAACCCCATCAAATACTATTAACTTTTCTTTATCTAAAAAAATGCAAAATACAAAACTTGAAAAATATGACAAAAAATAACGGTTGAAAAAATATTTAACTAGCAAACAAAATAAAAAATTAATTATAGAGACGTTAAACTTTTTATAAAGTTCCCTAATGATCAAATAAAAACATTTAATTTAAAATTTTATTTTGAACTTGAAATCCTGAATTTGCACTCAATCAAAATGACCCACTCAACAGATATTACTACCTTGGCACGTTGGTTGTCCGCCGACTTCAGTAACCAACAACAAGCTTTTGACAACCCACCCCTTTTTGCTCATATTCGCGTTTGTATGCGTCCGCTTCCATATCAACTACTCAATGGACTTAGCCTATATCTAGAGCAAGCTTATGACATTACCCTCAACAAACCATATCGAGTCCGAATCCTGAAATTAGTCCCTTCAGAAGACCATATAGATATTGAAAACTATGCCATTGACCAAGAAGAAGAATTTTATGGAGGTTCCCGCAACCCTCAATGCCTAGAAACCCTCAAAACAGAACAAATTAAAAAATTACCAGGCTGCACCTTTATTACAAAATGGACAGGTAATAGTTTTAGGGGAGAAGTAGAACCAGGAAAAGGTTGTACTGTAGTCCGTAAAGGGAAAACTACCTATCTAAAAAGTCACTTTGAGATAGATGAACAGAAATTTATTAGCCATGACACAGGATGTGACCCGGAAACAGATCGACAAGTATGGGGAGCGATCGCTGGACCTTTTGAATTTGTTCGTTGGACTAGCTTTGCTGATGAAGTTACCATTTGACATTTCCCTGTCATAAGTTGCTATATCTTGCCCAAAAGTTATCATACCAATTTCATGAAGTTTTTTGCTAGTTATATTTCGAGCCGATCGGTACAAATATCTTAATGGTTTGGCATCAAAAGTTTGGTATAACTATAATTTTGTAAAAATGGTATAAAAATATTGTCTAGAGTTGAAGAATTAGAGATAATCAGAAAGCATACTATAAATTTACTGATTGAATCTGAAGGGAGATAATTTCGTAATTTGATTTTAAGACTCCTTGTTTGGCGACCTGACATGAAACCTTTAGCCTGACGTTATTAAAGCAATAATATGGTGTTAGATCGCTTTCCTGCGGAATCCTGCGCAAACGTCTCAGTTCTAAGGTCGAACCTTCGGTACTCAAAAAACCTTTGATTTAATTCAGAGAGTGTCAAAAAGTTCTAATACCTGGTACATTAACCGAATATCAGTAAGCAAGATTCAAAGTAAATTTATGAAAGTCCTGGTAATTGGTGGCGATGGCTACTGCGGTTGGGCAACCGCTCTTTATCTTTCCAATCAAGGTTATGAAGTAGGTATCCTAGACAATATGGTTAGGCGACACTGGGATATCCAACTTCAAGTCGAAACTCTGACACCTATTGCCCCCATTCAACAACGAATCCAACGTTGGAAAGACCTCAGTGGCAAAAAAATTGACCTATACATAGGAGATATCACCAACTACGACTTCCTGAGTAAAACACTACGTCAGTTTGAACCAGAATCTATAGTCCACTTTGGCGAGCAGCGTTCGGCTCCATTTTCTATGATTGACCGGGAACACGCTGTTATGACTCAGGTTAATAATGTAGTTGGTACTCTGAATATTCTTTATGCGATGAAAGAAGACTTCCCAGACTCTCACTTGGTTAAACTGGGAACAATGGGAGAATATGGTACGCCTAATATAGATATAGAAGAAGGCTACATTACTATTGAACATAATGGACGTAAGGATACTTTACCCTATCCAAAACAACCAGGGTCTTTCTATCATCTAAGTAAAGTTCACGACAGTCACAATATTCATTTTGCCTGTAAAATTTGGGGTCTCCGTGCTACAGACCTCAATCAAGGAGTTGTATATGGTGTTGCTCTAACTGGTCTCTTGGATGAAGAGATAATCAAAGATGAAATCCTCATTAACCGTCTCGACTATGATGGAGTTTTTGGTACAGCTCTCAATAGATTTTGTATTCAAGCAGCTATTGGCCATCCACTTACCGTTTACGGCACAGGTGGACAAACCCGTGGATTTTTAGATATTAGAGATACAGTCCGTTGCATGGAAATAGCGATCGCTAACCCCGCAGAGCCAGGAAAATTCCGAGTTTTTAACCAATTTACTGAAATGTTTAGTGTGAGTGACTTGGCAATGAAAGTCCAAAAAGCTGGTGAATCTTTAGGATTAGATGTAAAGATTAGTCACTTGGATAATCCTAGAGTAGAATTAGAGGAACATTATTTTAATGCCAAAAATACGAATTTGCTAGACCTGGGTTTAGATCCTCATTATCTGTCTGATTCTCTCTTAGATTCTCTACTCAACTATGCTATTCAATACAAGCAACGTGTTGATAAAGATCATATTCTACCCAAGGTATCTTGGCATCGAGAAAAAACTTAAAAATTAGATTCTGTAAAAAATACATGAATATCCAAAACTGAGGCCAAAATTGACATCCTCCCGACGCTGCTCTACGAGACGAGACAGCGCGGGATTCCCATCCATCAATCAAACAGACTGAGCTGAAGGAATGACTCAAGATGGGTTGACACATCATTGGAATCTGCTGGGTGGCAAGTCTGAAGTTTCTTCCGTGTCTGATAAATAATCGACCGTTGCACCTCGGCGACTTCATTGAAAAGTGAGACTTGCACAGGCATTTGTGCTACTGTTTCTTTGACTGTTTCAACCTTTGCTTTTGGTTGAATTACATTAAGAATATTTACAGCAGCATTAATATCACGGTCATGAAATGTTCCACAATTTAAACAAGCCCACTCACGTTTCATGTCGCGCAGCGAAACATTCAATTCTTTTTTGCCACCTTTAAACCCACAACAACTTCATTTTTGGCACTTTTGGTTCCCAACGATTAATAACTCTAAACTCTTTACCATACTTTTCACATTTAGCCTCTGTAAAAGTCCTAAATTATCGCCATCCTAAATCACTAATTGCTTGAGCTAGTTTTCTATTACGAACCATCCCAGAAACATTGTCATACTTCTAGTACAATTTTGTCGTATTTGCTAACCAAATTAGTTGACAATTTGTGTAAAAAATCAGTCCTAATATCTTTAGATTTGAGCATGAAGCTTGGCAACTCTAAGCCGTGCCTTTTCACGACGCTTACTGCCTGGTTCAGTCTTGGCAAATTTGCGCTGGAATTTAGCCAACTTTTTGAGGTTATTTTTAAGAGGTTTTGGAGCATCAATTTTATCTCGGCTGCTCAAGGTTACAAAAGTGGAAATACCTAAATCAATGGCTATTGAGTTGTCAGTTTTAGGTAACGGTTCAGGGTTTATTTCTACTACAAAGCTAGCAAAGTAGCGGTTGTCAGAATCTCCGATAATAGTCAAAAAACTAGGTTCACTAGGTAGTTTTCTAGACAAAACTATTTTAATTTTTCCTACTTTTGGTAGATAGATTTTATCTTGACCGACATGATAATTTTTACCTACGAATCTAGCAGTTTGTTTTGACTTTTTACTCTTGAATTTAGGTTAAACAACCTAAATTCCTTGTCCCTTGCCTTTACAACTATCAAAGAAGTTTCTGTAAGCTTGGTCTAAATCTTTAAGAGACTGTTGTAATGGAGTAGATGCAACTTCCTTTAACCAAATTAATTCCCTTTTGGCACTTAGTTATGAATTGTTTAGTTAAGTCAACATAATTAGGTTTCTTTTGCCCATCAGAATATAGTTGATTAGAATATGCTAATGTATTATTCCCAACATACCTGCAACAGCCAAATAGTTGATTAATGCGCGTTATTTGTATATGATTAGGATAAATGCGGTATTTGTATCTAGCTTTCAAGATATTCGACCTATTACTAACACGCTCGTAGTTTTATTATAGCATGGGTTGGCATTCCCATACGACGCTCCCTTTCAGGAGAGCGCGGGTATAAGTGCCAACGTTTAGATAATTTATATCGTCATATAAAGTTACAAAACTCAGATCTAAAGGTTTACCTAAAAACTAAGTTATTTTTATTGTTTTTTTCTTCAGAATCATTGACAGATGATAAAAAAAACTAAGATATAAAATTACTCAAGACTACTACTTAGTTAATATGCAGTTAGTCACAGAAAACTACTTAACTAAAGTTAGTAATTTGCCAGAACGAGGCAAACAAATATTAGCGCAATTTGATGAAAACTCTATAGTTGTCTATCAAGCATATAAGCCAGAAATAGGTCGTTTTGCAGCCTTAAAAGGTTATTTTAGTGGTGAGTTTAGCCTAAGTAGAATGAGTTGGATTAAACCTAACTTTTGTGGATGATGTATCTTTCTGGATGGGGAACAAAAATAGGGCAAGAAGTCATTCTCGCTGTAACTATCAAACCCACAGTATTTGATGAAATTTTAGCAAAAGCAGTACATTCAAAATTTATCCCAGCTATATATAACACTATAGAAGAATGGAAAAAAGCTGTACAGCGATCGCCTGTAAGATTGCAATGAGACCCAGACCATAATCCCATGGGTCAAAAACTGGAAAGACGAGCAATTCAACTAGGACTGCGTGGTGAAATTTGACAAAATTATAGCCGAGATTGGATTATAAAGATAGAAGATATTACAGAATTTGTACAACAGCAGCGCAGTAATAGAGAATCAAATAAATGGATTAATTTAATTACACCGACAGAAAATGTTGATCCAGTAGATAATTCTGAGATAATACACAAACTAGGATTATCAATTCCTAATATGAAGTCCGCTTAAATAGTTGTCATGGCAACGGTCGGGAAACAATCTCTCAAACCCTAAGATTGTTTCCTTGCACTCCATTCCAAGTAGCTGTAGACTTGACAGTAATTAATATCCAGAGTTGATATGACTCAAATAAATAGGTAATAACTAAACCTGTTACAACGCCCAAAAAAAGCAATATTCTGACTAATATTTTCCAAGCTAATATACTTATGAGGATCGCCCTTTTTACCGAAACTTTTCTACCAAAAATAGATGGTATAGTTACCCGTCTTTGTCACACGGTTGAGCATCTACAACGTGCTGGCGACCAAGTGCTAATATTTTCTCCAGCAGGAGGACTTACAGAATATAAAGGAGCAAAAATTTGTGGCATTGACGGTTTTCCCCTACCACTATACCCAGAATTAAAATTAGCAATACCAACTCCCACCATTGGAGAAGAGCTAGAAAAATTTCAGCCAGATATAATTCACGCAGCAAACCCTGCGGTGTTAGGTTTGGGTGGGTTATTCTATGCCAAAAAGATGAATATTCCACTCGTGGCATCTTATCATACCCACCTACCTCAATACCTACATCACTATGGTTTAGGAATGCTCGAAGGCTTACTTTGGGAATTACTTAAATCAGGCCATAACCAAGCCGACCTAAATCTTTGTACCTCTACAGCAATGGTAGAAGAACTAAGCAACCACGGCATTGAAAGAGTAGACTTATGGCAGCGAGGAGTAGATACAGAATTATTTCAGCCACACCATGCAAGTCTGGAAATGCGCGATCGCCTCAGTCGAGGAAATCCCAACAATACAATACTACTATATATTGGACGTTTAGGTGCAGAAAAAGAAATTGAGCGTATTAAACCAATTCTAGAGGCCATCCCCAACGCTTGCCTAGCTCTTGTAGGTGATGGCCCTAACAGACAAACCCTAGAACAACATTTTGCGGATACTCCTACTCATTTTGTGGGCTATTTGCGTGGTCAAGAATTAGCCTCTGCTTATGCTTCTGCTGATGCCTTTATCTTTCCATCTCGTACCGAAACTTTAGGATTGGTACTTTTAGAAGCAATGGCCGCAGGTACTCCAGTAGTAGCGGCCAATTCAGGAGGCATTCCTGATATTGTTACAGATGGAATAAATGGTTATCTATTCGATCCGGCTGATGAAAAAGGAGCTATTACAGCTACTCAAAACCTTTTAGCCGGCTCAGAAGAACGAGAAACGCTACGGAAAAATGCCAGAGCTGAAGCGGAACGTTGGGGATGGTCAGCAGCGACTCAACAGTTAAGAAACTATTATCAAAAAATTATCTCTGCCTATTCTATGCTATCGGCAGCTTAAAAATATCAAAAAAAAAGGTTTTAAACCTTTTTTTTTGGTAAACTAACCATGCTACTTTAGGTTGGAAAATTTAAGCAAAGCAAAATAAACTTAAGTTGGAGCCATTTAACTTTAAGAAAAAGAAGTCGAAATGACATTCTCTAATGCTGCAGGCAGTATTCTCGCAACATTGACTCAAGTTGATAGTATGGGTCTACTGGCAACTCGTGTCAAAGATTTGCCAGTAGAAGAGTTTGTTTGTATTCTGGACTTTATTACTGCAGAGTTTCATCAATATCACCGGGCCATAGACTTAATTAATAATGAAGGTATCGAAACTTTATTAGAACAACTTTTAGATGCTTTTACCTTAAAAATTGGTCAAGTCCTGAAAGCAGATCAAACAACTATTTTTCTGGTTAACCAAGAAAAAAAACAACTTTGGTACAAGACAGTTGTAGAAAATACAGCTAAATCTCAAGAGTACCACTTACCAATTAATGTAGGTATTTTAGGTCATGTGGCTACGACAGGAGAAGCACTCAATATTGCCGATGCCAAGAGTCACCCACTCTTTAACCAAGAGGTAGACCAACCCCCAGGCTATGATACTCGCACCATCCTATGTATGCCAATTTTTAGTACCACTAACTCTCATATACCAGTAGCAGTGGTACGACTACTGAATAAATCAAATGATGTCCCCTTTGATCGAGAAGATGAGCAACTATTCCGCTCTTTCGCTGAGTCAATGGGGATTATTCTCGAAAGTTGTGAATCTTTTTATGTTGTGGCTCGGAATCAGCGAGGGGTATCAGCACTACTAAAAGCTACCACAACTTTAGGTCAAAGTCTAGACCTGGAAAAAACTTTAAGAGCTGTGATGGATCAAGCTCGTAACCTGATGCAGGCAGACAGGAGTACATTATTTCTACTTAGTAAAGAAACAGATGAACTTTGGACTAAGGTAGCAACAGCAGATAGAAAAAAAATTGTGGAAATTAGAATACCAGCAAATCGTGGCATAGCTGGTTATGTTGCTTCTACTGGACAAACTCTGAATATTCCTGATGCTTATCTCGATCCTCGTTTTGACCCTAGTACAGACCAAAAAACAGGTTATAAAACTAGAAATATTCTTTGTATGCCTGTTTACAATGCTAAAGGTGAATTAATTGGGGTAACTCAGTTAATTAATAAAAATCAAGGTAGTTTTACCGCTTCAGATGAAAAATTTTTATTAGCTTTTAATGCTCAAGCAGGTATTGCTCTCCAAAATTCTCAATTGTTTGAAAATGTTTTAGTAGAAAAACAATATCAGAAAGATATCCTACAAAGTTTGTCTGATGTTGTAATTTCTACAGATATGCAAGGCAGAATTGTGACTATTAATGAAGCAGCTTTAGAAATGTTGGGTTGCCCTATTAAACACGAAGTTAAAGGTAAAACAAGTGGGCAAATTTGGGAAGAAAAATTGATTGGTAGATATCTATGGGAAGTTATACCAATTGAAAATTTGAAGTTCCGTTTAGAAGACAGTCTGAATAATGGTACTAGACAATATGTTCCAGAACAAAACTTACGAGTAGGTTCATTTATAAATAAAGATAGGGAAGAGGAAGAAGAACTAATCCAAATCTTAGCAGTTCCTGACCAAAAAAATCCCAATATTTATTTTGCTTGGGGAGAAAACATATCAACAAATATCCAGGAAAATCTGATTCAAAATAATCACAAAAATATTAGCAAATCAATAGATTTATCAGAAATAGATCGAGTCTTGGAACGGAGTGTTAATTTAACAGTTAATCCCTTGACAAATCCTGTAGGTGGCGTGCGTGGTGGGTTGGTAGTTTTAGAAGATATTAGTCAAGAAAAACGCATGAAAAATGCGATGTATCGCTACATGACACCAGGAGTAGCAGAACAAGTAATGGCTTTAGGTGAAGATGCTTTACTTGAAGGAGAACGTAAAGAAGTAACTATTTTATTTTCTGATATTCGAGGTTATACAAGTATTACAGAAAATCTAGAAGCATCTGAAGTAGTTAAACTTTTGAATGAATATTTTGAGACAATGGTAGAGGCAGTATTTAACCATGAAGGAACTCTAGATAAATTTATTGGGGATGCTTTGATGGCAGTTTTTGGCGCACCATTATCTTTAGAAAATCATGCTTTGATGGCTGTGAAAACTGCTTTGGATATGCGTCACCGTCTCCGGGAATTTAATTTATCTCGTCCTAATGAAACACAATTTAAAATTGGTATTGGTATTAGTTCAGGAGAAGTGGTTTCTGGTAATATTGGTTCCCAAAAAAGAATGGATTATACAGTAATTGGTGATGGTGTAAATTTGAGTTCCCGTTTAGAAGCAATTACTAAACAATATGGTTGTGATATTATTTTGAGTGAGTTTACTTATCAACTTTGTAGCGATTATATTTTGGTCAGAGAGTTAGATAAAGTTAAAGTAAAAGGTAAACAAAAAGCTGTGAGTATATATGAATTGATTGGTGCAATTTCTCAACCTATTGACCAGGAAACAGAACAATTTTTAGAACTTTATATTAAAGCTAGACAAGCTTATACAGAAAAGAAATTTTCTGAGGCAATTAATTATTTTGAGACGGCAAAAAAAATTAGACCTGAAGATAAAGCTGTTGCTATACATATTGAGCGATCGCTTGACTATATAAAAACTCCACCACCAAATGATTGGGATGGTAGTTATACTATGACAACTAAATAATTAATAATTAATAATTAATAATTAATAACTGGAGAGTACAAAGTTCTTCTAAAAAACGATTTACCGATCTGACTGAAAGTATTATTAGTCAAGGCTTACAGTACATACAGCTCTAAATAGAGAGTTTCTAAGCTGGAAACCGCTGAAAGCCGTGGCTAGCAATGCCTATTCCAATAACTTTGCACTGTCTAGTTAATAATTAATAATGGATAATGGATAATGGATAATGGATAATGGATAATGGATAATGAAAACTATCTATAAATTGTTAATTATCAATTATCTATAGCAATCACCGAATCAGATGTGAGAATTGAAGTATTCCTTAAAGGTGTAGAATATAGCAGTTATCTTATCATCAGGACTTACGCATAGACTCTAGATATAGTGTTTAAAAACTGTTGCGCAATAGTTTTAGACTCTACATTTAGTAGATCTGCGTAAGTCCCGATCGTAATAGATACATTTTTCCTTCTTCTGTGTTCCCAGTTAAGTGTTCCCCCTTCACTAAAAATCTCCAATATCTCACAACTAAAACCATACTGCTATATTTAAAAGGAGAGGCTTTAAATCTCTGGAGATTAATTATTAATTATCAATTATTAATTATCAATTATCAATTATCTATGTTCCCTGCTATAACTAATAACTGAATTACCTCAAATACAAAATATGAAACTAACAATATTGGCAATTATTATTATTTTCTCCCAAGTTGGTTGGATAAACTCAGCAAAAGCAGCTAACCGAGCAGCTATCAGAAGACTATTAGAAACTAATGAATGTCCAGGATGTGACCTCCGTAGAGCCAACTTATCTAATGCTAATTTGATTGGAGCTGACCTAGCAGGAGCAAATCTCGAAGGAGCAAATTTGTCTGGTGCTAACCTGGCGGTAACTATTCTTTCTGATGCTAATCTATCTAATGCTAACCTTTCTAAAGCAACAATGAATGATGCGGATCTTCGAGGTGCAGATTTAACAGATGCTTATTTAGGTCATGCCAATTTATCTAGAGCTTATCTAACAAAGGCAAATTTAGAAAATGCTAATCTATTTGAAGCAAATTTGATTGAATCTCTTGCTAGTGGAGCTAATTTATCTAATGCAAATTTACGTCAATCATATTGGTTTAGAGCTAACTTAGAAAATGCCGATTTGAGTGAATCCGATCTTTTCAATGCTAATATGCATCAAGCAAATTTGAAGGATGCAGATTTTTCTAATGCTAACCTGACTAAAGCTAAATTAATGGAAACAAATATCACTCTTGCTAATCTCAGTGGAGCTAATTTAGAAGGAGTTAACTTGCGTGGTACAAGTATAGGTCCAACTCTATGTTTAATCAATAATTTTATAGAATGTGCCGCGCCAAAAGTAATTCCTGAAATCCAATAAAAATTCTGGCGTTGCTCAAACGCGGATATGATTTTCAATCTTTGGAGGTAGGGAGTAGGGAGTAGTTCTAATCAATCTCAGTCAGGGATGACTTCTGAATTCTGACTTGCGCGTAGCGCTATATATGCTCAACTGAAAAAAGTAGAAATGATTTATATGATTTCCGGATCATAAGCGATAAAAAAATTTTTGTTTGTAGTAGGGCTTGAGCAACATGAAATATCTATCTTTTTGCTCAAGCTCTACTACGAGAGCTTCTAATGATAACTATTTAACCGGACATGATATTACTTTTGACATCCTCCCGACGCTGCACTTGCGTGACAGCGCGGGATTCCTAACCATCGCGCTATTTGGGCTTTCTGCTGCCTCTTGCAGAGGAGCTTCGCTAACAATGCACCAGCCTCCAAGGCCCTCGCCTCTTTCCGGTCTAAAGGCGCGCTCCTAAAGACTTGCCAGCGCCGCCAAAGGGGGTCTCCCCCATGAGCGACTGGCGCTGACACTGCTAGCCCAGCAGCCTTTAAGGACTATAGCACACTATTGTAAAAACCGCTCTTATTGATTGGTTTTCCCATATCTCAGCTCCCTTGTCAGGAGAGCGCGGGTCAAGGGCTAACGTTGAGATAATTCCTAGTTTTGATCGCCCTGATAATTTTTACTTTTTCTTTGAACCATGCGATAGTATCAAATTCAGATGATTAGTTATTGTAGTCATTGCAACTGGAACGGAGTGGAAGCAAGCAATCTCCCGCCACCCATGATATTGCTTCTATTTTGTAGCTGGGGACGACTTTTCAACCTGATTCTATATCACCAACAAATATTTATGATCGGCTCCCAATTGAAGAGAATTTTCAAAGGTTACTAAAATAAAGTGATATAAGATTTCTTAATCCTCTTTAGACCTTTTTAGATGCTAGTAGATGTTTGTTAATTATGGTAAATACCAAAGTCTAATTTAGAGTTAATGGTAAAATTCGTGATAAGTATCAATCAAGATCGAGGCAAATTAGGTAAGGAGAATGCGATCGCCTATTTTTTTATAGACTTGTTTGTGAGACTCTCACTAATATCACTATTATTAGTTAGAGTAGAGCGATCGCTCACCCTATCACCAGACTTTTGCTTAGGAGCTTTTCTTGCGACGGCTTGCAACTAAACCTGTAGCAACTACACCTAGACCGAATAATGCAGTTGGTTCAGGAGTTGCTACTTTCATTTCCCCTACTAAAGCACCAGAGAAGGTTGCACTCGCACTAGGATTAGTTCCATTTAAAATATTCTCAACATATGCGACATTTGTATCTGCTAGCTGAAGTGTTAAGTCACCTTTACCTTTGGTTTGCTTGCCGTCCTCATCTTCAAAAATTCCATAAAGAGATACTAATATATCTACATTAGGATTATCTTCCGCCTGCATTACATGTATTTCAGACTTAGTGAGAGAAAAAGTACTAATACCATCAGTTATGCTACTATCATCTATCCCAAAGTTAGGAACATCTAATCCAGGAAAATCTAAGTTACCAAAATCTAAGAAGGTATCGGGAAAAGAAGTTACTGTATATGGAGTACCAGTACTTCCATCAAATGTTAAGGGGCCTTGAATAGCTGCTGAGTTAAAATCCATAAAACTTCCACTGGTAACAGCAAGTCCTACTGGACCTGGATTTGGATCGAAACTTAACTCACCTTCTGACAATGTAATAGTGGTCATTGTACTACCTATACTGAAACCCCCAGTTAATCCAGCAGCCTCTGCAGCGCCAGTACCAGCAAATAAAGCACCTACAGCGAAAGGAATAGCAGCGATGGAAGCAACGATTTGGTTTTTCATTTTGAAGACTCCTTGTAATTAGTTATGTAGATTTTTACTCAGTAATTAATAAGAGGTTAATACTTAGTTTGTTTACCTGTTATTCTAGGTAGAAACTTTAACTTCTTATCCGTAGTTTTAGCGGTTTGTGAACCTCTCTTTCCCTCACAAATATAATCTAGCTAACCCCACTTAAGTATTGCAAGTCTTTTTCCAAGTCTTTACCGAATCTTCAAGAAAATCTGCTGGAATTTCACTCAATTCAATGCTGTTTCACCAGAGATATTTTTAGCATAAGCTGTAATTTTTTTTACATTCAACCGGGTATTTACTATTAAGCCCATTACTATCTCACACCTACGCTATATGTATGGAAAATGAAGAAAAAAGGATTTATATAGATTTTCAAGCACAATTCTACCGATTGAACTGAAAAATCAAGTAATGTTACCCAGGGATTTATAATGAGTGAAAACAGAATTTTTTAGCTAAAATGAAGTTATTGGAAAATATGTACAAATTCATTTACAAATAGTCGGTAATCTGGTATATGCACAAAATCCACTCAGGTGTCACAATATATATATATAGAAATCCTTTTTGATTAACGAAGAGAAACTATCATGGCTAATACCAGTAATTTCCGTCAAGCAATGCGTGAAGCTCAAGGCCAATCGTTAGTAGGCCCAAACGTGATTGCTAATGCCTTACCTCTTGTAGGGGGTGGCCTAGTTCTTACAGCAGTAGGTACATTTGGTGGCCTAGGAGTCTTAAGCTCTAACCCAGGTATATTTATGACTACATTCTGGATAGCCCTCATCGCAGAATTAGTCCTATTTTTTGTTGCCCGTGGAATTGCGGAAAAAGGCAATAACAATGTGGCTCTACCTTTATTGGCTACTTATAGCTTGCTATCCGGATATACCCTGAGTGGTTTAGTATTTGTGGCTTTAAGTACTCAAGGCGTAGGTATTGGGGGAGTAGGTTTTGCAGCCCTGGGTTGTGGTGTTACTTTTATTGCAGCTCGTCAAATAGGCTCAAATTTGTCTGAAGAAGATGGCATGGCCTTGACAAAAACTGTTAGCCTGGGAATAATGGCGCTATTAGTAGCAGTTGTCGGCCAAGTTATTTTTAGCTTTTTCGGTATTTATACAGCAGGTTGGTTAGAAATTGCCATCTCTGGCATTGGTGTATTTCTATTTGCTGGTGCTGCAGTAGTAGATTTCTACATTTTGCCCCGTACTTATAGAGACGATCAGTATATTCCGGCAGCTCTCTCTATGTACTTAACTTACATCAACCTATTTATCTTTATTCTGCGACTGATAATTGCAATTAGTGGTGGTGGTCGCGACTAGGTTATTAGTAGCAGTGAGCAGTTGATGAAATAGCCCTGCTCTTGTGTAGGGGTTTGGTGACCAAACCCCTACTTTTAGTATTTTCCCTAAAACCTAGAATTTTCTGGCGTACCAGCAGTAATTCTGGTTGTATAGCACTGCCCATTTAGGTTAGGACATTTTTAACGAAGTCAGAAGTTGTTTTTCTAACGGGGATGCGTGAGCAACCCTCTAAAAACATTTCTCCTGAAAAAGCAGGGTTTTAGACCCAATTATTTGATAATCTAAGCTCTGAAAGCTACTTAAAAATCCCTGTTTGGGATAAGCTTCCACCCTGTCGCACCATTTTAAATTTGTCAGTATTGTAATATCATGTTTGGTAAAACACTTATAATTAGGGGCGGTTAGTGCAAAAACTCGCTATAAATATATCTGAGGGGCGCGGTTAGCGCAACAACAAACAAAGACTTTTTTGATTAGGAGACGATCGCCATGGAAGTATTAGACATTAAACGAAAAATAGAAAATTTGTCTTCTCGCCTGAGAACAACCCAGGACTATCTTTGACATTCCCGCACTAAAAGCAAAAATCGAAGA
>NZ_JAAHGT010001429.1 GCF_010672385.1 Okeania sp. SIO2F4 | reverse complement strand
AGGGTAATTAACAGCTTGACATAATCTATGATTATCTAGTACAATCTATGATTATCTATGTTTGATTTTATGCTACTAGGATTCAAAACTGAGTTACACCCAAATAATCAGCAAAAAACCTTACTAGCTAAACACGCAGGTGTGGCACGCCATGCCTGGAATTGGGGACTATGGCTAACTAGAAACATTCTTAATCACAATTCCAATAATCCTGATTGTAAACTTAAATTTCCCACATCTATCGACCTGCATAAACTTTTAGTAGCAATGGTTAAACCTAATAACTATTGGTACTATGAAGTATCTAAAACAGCTCCGTATGGATGCTTTGAGGCATTTATCTTTACTCTTGGAAACGTTGCTTCACTAAAGTGTCGGGAGTGCCTAAATTCAAGAAAAAAGGTAGAGATGATAGTTTTACTCTTGATGGTTCCATAACAGTAGGTTTTAATCGTATAAAGTTACCTCGAATTGGTTGGGTGAAAACTTATGAAATTTTGCCAGACAATGTATCTCCGTGTGGCTGTAACTATTAGTAGGACATCAGATAGATGGTTTGTCAGTTTCACTCTGAGAAACTATACCTCAAATTACTAAGAAATCAGTAGATGTAGTTGGTGTAGATTTAGGAGTAAAATCATTAGCTACGTTATCTACGCTCTGTGGTTTTTGTTGGTGCTAAATCTTATAGAAAGTATGAAGCAAAACTCTCTCGGTTGCAATATTTGAACAGGCATAAAACCAAGTTTTCGCTCTAACTGGAAAAAAGCACAGCTAAAAATAGCGAGACTACACAACAGGATAGCTGACATCAGGAAAGATACGTTGCATAAACTGACTACTTCAGCCGGCTAAAAACCACAGCCAAATAGTAATAGAAGAGTTAAATGTATCAGGTATGATGTCAAATCACAGCTACGTTGCATGCAACGTAGCTAAGGCTGTTGCTGACATGGGGTTTTACGAATTTCGTAGACAGGCGCGAGTACAAGTGTGAGTTATACGGCTCATCCTTAACCATTGTTGATAGATGGTTTCCTAGTTCTAAAACCTGCAGTAGGTGTGGAACTGTGAAAGAATCTCTGTCTTTATCAGAGCGCGTAATCAAATTGCGAACACTGCAATTTAAGCTGTGACAGAGACTTGATCAGAGCGTTAAATTTAGCTATGGCGGGCAGTGAGAGCTACGCTCCGCTAACGCGAACGTCCGTGTCAGCCTGAGGAGCTGGATAACGCCGACGTTGCCAGTGGAATAGGGAATAGAACAGATAATCATAGATTTCTATAGATTATCGTAGGTTTCTAAGAACGG
>NZ_JAAHGT010001428.1 GCF_010672385.1 Okeania sp. SIO2F4 | reverse complement strand
GCAGCTTCCTTTTGCTTTTAGCTATGGGATAGAGGAGCCAGTGGGTTGGGCGAGTCCCCCGACAGTCACGCAACTGGCGTGGTGTTGTAGTGCCTCCTGCGGAGGAGCTGCGCTAACACGAGCGTCAGGATAACACCTGCAATGCAGGAGGATATGTCATATTTGACTATATTTTTATGAACTATAATTATGACTATAAACTCAAAAACCTAAAAATATAGTTATATAATAGTAAACTTAGATGATAGAGACCCCACACTATTTTTAATAGGTAGGTAAGATTGTAAAGTCAAAAAAAATCCTGAATCGCCTAGGGCTAAAACCCATCAATCAAAACAGTATTTTAAAATTAATTATTTGATCGATATAAATGATGAATAAAGAAGAAAAATCAAGACATAAAGAAAATTCAAATGAAGAAAATCCTTTAATTGAGTCAATTAAAACTATTGGACTTAGCGTAATTTTCGCCATAGGAATTCGTCAATTTGTTGCCGAAGCACGTTATATTCCCTCTGGTTCGATGCTACCAACATTACAAATTAACGATCGCTTGATTATAGATAAATTGGGTTATCAATTCAAAGACCCAGAAAGAGGAGATATTGTGGTTTTTAATCCAACAAATGAACTTAAAACTCAGTACAAAGATGCTTTTATTAAACGGATAGTTGGATTACCCGGAAATCGAGTAGAGTTGAAGGATGGAAAAGTATATATTAACGATAAAGTAGTAGAAGAAACTTATGTTGCTTCAGATTTGAATCCAGCAGAACTTGAGGCGAGAAAGGTTAATCACCAACAAACCAGAATAGATGTTTGTCCTCCTGATAAAAGGTTTCTTTCTCAACCTGTCACAGTACCTCCAAATTCTTATTTAGTTATGGGGGACAATCGTAATCATAGTTATGATGGGCGGTGTTGGGGTTTTGTACCTTATGAAAATATTATTGGTCGAGCTATATTTCGATTTTGGCCCCTTGATAGTCTTGGTACAATAGATGAATTACCACTATACAAATGAAAGTTATTTCAGTTATTAGACATCTCCAAAAAAGAGGGAGTTAAGAGGTGCGGGGAAAGATTGATAATTTCTATGAAATAATTTATTTTGTTTTTTTATTATTGGAGAGGTTTGTTATAACAATCCTAAATATATTGTAACATTTTATTGTAGGGATTTGGTCTCCAAACCCAAGGGAAAATAGGATGAAAAGACCAAACCCTCACAGTTTTTTTCACAAATCATTTACGATTAATATATAGTTAAGGGTTTGCGATTGGAAGTCTTTTTGTTGGGCCTTGGTAAATCAAGGGATG
>NZ_JAAHGT010001427.1 GCF_010672385.1 Okeania sp. SIO2F4 | reverse complement strand
TAATAAACTAATTTTTTTTAGTAATAGTTTAAATCAGTAAAACTACATTAATTACGAATTGGTTAATCCTAAAAACCTAATAAAATGAGACAATTTCAGGATAATAGCTGTATCAGGTCAAACCTGAAATATAATCATATTATAAAGATACTTGCTAAATTGCCTAGTTTATCAACAGAAAAGAACAAAGCTTCTAGCAGTTATTGATCATGGAGAGTATTAGGATGTCAATTAATCAATTAAAACCAGCAGAAAAAGGGGAAATAGCTGTTTATAATCCATATTACCCAGAAAAAAGACGTAAATATTTAGGTCATGCTATTAGCTTGTACAAACAAAAAAGTTTAGAAGGAGAAAGAAATATTGAAGGAGGCGAAAATATTCCTTTTGTTATCACCTGGAATGTTTCTATATTACCTGCAGACATAACTCGTTGTCGAATGCAATTTGATGGTAATCAAGAACTCAGTTATGAACTGATGGTGGCCACTTATGAATTCGTTGATTTTTTAATCGATGTCTTACTGAATTATAATCGCACTCGCACAATAGATTTTTCTAAGAGTTTCTATGGCAAGCTACTCCGGTACGAGTAATTTATACCAATTAACTTTAAAGATGTCACAAATAGTTTCAAACTACACAAGTGGAATAATTTCCTGAAATTACTAAGCGCGTCAAAGTTTCGACACTGTCAAATCTTACCTTTGACTTTGAAACGGTATTAGGTTTAATGGTCACTTCTCAAGACTGACCCTGAAAATTTGCGTTTCAACTATCACTTTATTAGTAGAGTTTTGACTTTATCAAAGAATAACGGCATAATAACTAGAAAAATTATGATTTGACTGTACCGAATACCCTATGAAATCTATCCCTAACCAAATAAAAATCAAACAATAAACAAACAACTCTGATGGCAACTCACGTTATTGTTATAACTGGGGTTTAAGTTTGGATATGTCACTAAATCTTTTAACCTTTGATTGCTAGAAGTGTGATTTTTCTATTAAGAACACCTATGATGTACAAGTATAAATTTGAAAGATGGGGTCGAGCAATATCCGTGAATATCTTGAAGTACTCCGCCTTAGAAGCAGGAAGTAAACATTAAAATATCACTAATAATTGTGACGTTTTATATCAGTTTCATAAAGCAGAATCTCAAACAGTAATCCTTGCCCTAAAAATGCGAGAATTATCAAAAGTTTATAGATGGCAGGAGTAAGAATGTGCCAAACTCTGCACATTATTTGCTAATTGGATCGACTCAAGCTTACAGTGGCAAGTCTACAATTACTCTAGGATTAGCTCATACGTTACA
>NZ_JAAHGT010001426.1 GCF_010672385.1 Okeania sp. SIO2F4 | reverse complement strand
GCAATGTTGATCTAATTTTTTTAATTGTTTATTGTCAATCTTAATTGAACTTAAAATTGACATTATTCCTGATTACTTATTCCTTATTTGTAAGAATTCAGCTATTATACCAAGCGTGAAAAAAAAATGTTACGAATAATAAGTGTAATTAAAAGACTTGACAGGAGATTTACCTTTGACAAAGGGGTGGGACTCCGCGCCGTCTCACGGCGCAAGCGGTCGGAAAGCGGAGCATGACCTAGGATGGGATGGATGGGTTACCTAACCATATCCAATCGACCAAGAGGGGGAACGCGAACCAAGAGAAAAAGATAATTTCCGACCTAAAAAATGGTATTGAAGCCATTGATTATGACTTGGTCTGACTTACTCCTGATTCCTAATAAACAGCCTAGTCATTTGTAGCAAACATTTGTAGCAAAAATTTAGAAAATTGGTATTAGCTGTTTCATAAATAATGAATATACACTCTCTAGATCAAGGCTGTTTTCTCCAATACTTTTAATTCTTCTTAAATCTCTCAATTGCTTTTTCCTGCTAGAAAGGGAATGAATTATATCATGTCCGAATGAATAGTTATAAATAATTGGAGAGTCTTCAGTCCTCAGGAGTCAGGAGGGAGAAGAGGAAGAGGAAGAGGAGAAAGTTTTTTTTATAACTAATTAAGCGGACATGATATTAATAGCTGATAGCTGTTAGCTCCGCATTCCGCAGGAAATGCTTAGTCTTATTTGAAGTTAAAGATAATAGAATACAAAAATTATTATGGTTGTAAAAAAGTCAGATTATGAAGCTTTGCTAGCAGAATATAGTAACTCAAGGGCTGCAATTGCACTGCTTAAACAATACAGATTGTATTTGGAAATGGTGCCAAGTTTACGTCGTCCTGAAGAGAGTTTAATTACTATTCCTTTGCCAGTTATTAGGTTACGAAAAGATGGTTATGAATCTGGAAAAACTGTTCCTTTACCCTGCGATATAGGAATTTTTATGTGTGACCCGGAATGGAAGGTTAAGACTGGGGTAGAAATTTTTATTTTTATTTATCGACCCCAGGAAGATTTTTCCGATCTACTTACTCGTTGGCGAGAAACTCAGGTTTTATTAGATAAGGAATATGAGTGGGTAATGCCTCAAGGTTATAAACATATTTATTCTCAAGAGGCGGAGGAAATTTATCCTTTATTTGTTTTATTTTCTGAAATTCCAGAAAGAATTAAAAGAGGATTGATAGGAGCAAATTTACCTTTTGTTGTAAGGGGGATGATTTTGATACGGCATTTATGGCCGCCCGGGAGTTAATCTCTCAGCACGACATTCAGCAAATTCAG
>NZ_JAAHGT010001425.1 GCF_010672385.1 Okeania sp. SIO2F4 | reverse complement strand
AATTGGTCAACTAGAAAACCGCGACCCTAACCCTCAATTTAATACGGATATTTATCTACAAGAAAATCCTGGAGTTGCTGATGCAGTTCAACAAAATTTATTGACTGCTATCGAACATTTTGTTAATTTTGGTATTGCTGAAAGTCGGTTATTTTCCCAAAATTTTATCGGTACAATATTTGATGTTGTTGTTACCAGTGCTGCTAATAATGGAAATAGTGCTGCTTTGCGTTTTGATGGTTTAACTGGTAGATTTATTAGTGAATTTACTAATGGTGGAGGATTAACTGACCCCAGAGATATTGTACGAGAAATAGATGGTTCTAATACTGTTTTAATTAATGGTGGAAATGATGATGTTTTACGTTTCGATGCTACTACAGGAAATTTCATCGAAACATTTACAGAATTTCCGGAATTAAATGGTGGAGGTGCTGTTTTTGGTCCTGATAATAATTATTATGTAGGAGCGCGTTCTTTAGGAGCAATTTTACGTTTTAATGGTCAAACAGGAGATTTTATTGATGAATTTATTCCCTCAGAATTAGTAGATTTTCCCAGGGGTTTTGTATTCGGTTCTGATGGTAATTTTTATTTAGGAAATGGTGCTGACCCGACAACAGGTGGAGGCGGTGGTACAATTATTCAATATGATGGTCTCACAGGTCAGGTGTTAAATCCTAGTTTTGTTAATGACCCTGAGTTGAGTCCCCTAGATGTGATTAATGGTTTGGATGGTAATATCTATGTCAGCAGTGAGTTTCCTTTTGGTCAGGATGATTCGGTAGGTACGGTTCGTGTCTATGATATTAATACCGGAGGGTTGTTAGATGTGCTTGATGCTGTTGTGGATGCAGAGGGAGTGCCAATATTTGATGCCCCAAGGGGATTAGGTTTCGGACCCGATGGTAATCTTTATGCTAGTAGCACTGGTACTGGTAGTGTGGTTCGTTTTGATGGTGCAACGGGCGATTTTATTGATGTGTTGATTGAGTTTCCTCAGTTGAATGGTCAAGCATTAAATTTCGTTCCTGCGGAAAATTGAAGTAGCACTCAGCACTCAGCAATCAGCAATCAGCTTTTCACGTTGTATAATGGGGGATTAAAACCCCCAAAAGATCCTGTCATGTGAGTTTTCTGGGGGTTGGAATCCCAATCATAAGCGTTGCGACAGCAATCAGCGGACCGCTGAGTGCTATTTCAATCAGGACTTACGCAAAGACACTATATATAGCGCATGCGCTATATATAGCGATATAGCTGCCGCACTTGCTCCGCCAACGCTTAAAAAAAATGTAGCGATCGCCTCAAGATTTTAGCCATTAATTCAAG
>NZ_JAAHGT010001424.1 GCF_010672385.1 Okeania sp. SIO2F4 | reverse complement strand
TCCAGCACCAACACCAGAACCACCAGCACCAACACCAGAACCACCAGCACCAACACCAGAACCAACACCAGAACCATCAACACCAACACCAGAACCACCAGCACCAACACCAGAACCAACACCAGAACCATCAACACCAACACCAGAACCACCAGCACCAACACCAGAACCATCAACACCAGGTGAAACCCTTAATGGTAGTAATGGCGATAATACTCTGAATGGTGGCGAAAGTGAGGACCAACTCAACGGTTTCAGAGGTGACGATGTAATCCGAGGTTTCAATGGTGATGACAACTTAATTGCTGGTGTTGGACAAGATACAGTAGTTGGCGGTAATGGAGATGATACTGTTAATGGTGGTCCCGGTCACGATCGCCTATTTGGCCAATCTGGCAACGATCTGTTACTAGGTCGCCCCGGTAACGATATCTTGTTAGGAGGTGATGGTGACGATACTCTAGAAGGAGGTATTGGCCGCGACAGACTCAACGGAGGAGCTGGAAACGATACCCTAGAAGGAGGAGCAAGTATTGACCGCTTTATATTTAACACTAATCAGGAGTTTCAGACAGAGGATGTAGGTATAGACACAATTACTGATTTTTCCCAAACACAGGGAGACATTATTCTCCTAGACCTGACAACTTTCACTGCCATCAACAGTGAGTCGGGAACAGGTTTCAGCATCAACAGTGAATTTGCAACAGTAACTAATGACCAAGAAGCAGCAAGTTCTGAAGCAGTCATTGTTTATAATAGTGAAAACGGTAAATTGTTCTATAACCCTAATGGTAGTGAAACTGGTTTTGGTGATGGAGGTCAATTTGCTACTTTGACAAATACCCCAGAGTTAGAAGCAGAAGATTTTGTTCTGAGAATTTAACGATCGCCATTTGCCAGCAGTGGGAGCATCTTGCTCCCGTGTCGGGGTTGATATAGAACCCGATTGAACACTTGTCCGCAGCGACGATAGGAAGCAATCCCGTGAGACCCCTGAGATTGCTATCCGTTCCGGAATGCTCCGCAAACCTTCCACTCCGTTCCAGTCGCTGCGGACGCAGGCTATAGTAATTATCCGGATTTGATATGATAGATGTTTGGTGCTAAAGCGCAACTACAAACAAGAGGAACATAAGAAAAATATTGGATGGAAAAAAATCAACCCAACTTCCTAAAACAAGACTTACGCAAAACCACCATATATAGTAGGGGCGATTCGCATAGATGCCCCTACAGACAATGTATAATATCATGTCCGCTGGTATCGTTTGTGTAAAAGTTAGGGTGAATATCTACAGGAAATTTAAGTTTTTTTATTGCCCTTAAGTA
>NZ_JAAHGT010001423.1 GCF_010672385.1 Okeania sp. SIO2F4 | reverse complement strand
GAGCTTTTGAGTTCGTATCCTCTCTAGCAGAAACTTTAAAACAAAAAATCGATCGCTTTTCTGAAAGCGAAATAATTGATTTGAGGGAAGAGCAAGGAGTAAGCAGAACTTATGGTGAGCTTTGGCGACAGTCTACAACCTTACTCGGTTACTTACAAGAACAAGGTTTATCTCCTGGAGATTTTGTTATCATTCATGTTGAACATTGTTATGATTTTGTAGCAGCGGTTTGGAGTTGTTTTTTAGGTGGTTTCGTCGCTGTACCTGCGACAATTTATCCCAATAGTTCTAACACTACTGCTCAAAATGCTAAACTGCAACAAGTTTGGCAAGCGTTAGATAATCCTGTAATTTTGACCGCACAGAATCTGACAGAAACAATTAACAATATTCTCAAAGATTCTACCCCTAATCTACTAACTCTGGAAAAATCTCAAGAATTTGCTCCCAGTCAAAGTTTCCATTCTAACCAACCAGAAGATTTAGCTCTATTACTCGCTAGTTCGGGTACAACAGGTACTCCAAAACTGATTTCCTTCGATACTGTCACAGTTATTAGCCAATTTTTATCAGGAAATGAGAAATCTGAGTCGTCTTACTGTTCCTTGACTTGGGTTCCTTTTGATAACGCGTCAGGATTTGGTATCGTTAACCCGAAATCAGGAAAAACTCTTTATCTTCCCGCAGAACGCTTTTTCGGAAATCCTCTGCTTTGGTTAGATATTGTCGAGCAATACAAAGTGAATGGCAGCGTATTAACGAACTTTGCCATGACACAGATTATGGAGCAAATTCAGGAAGTTTCCCAACCTCGCTGGGATTTAAGCTCAATCGAAACCATTGGTTTAGGGGCGGAAAAAATTGTGCCTCAAACTTGCCGTTCTTTTTTACAGACATTACAACCATTGGGATTGGGTTCGGATGTGCTTAATGTTGGCTATGGTCTTTCTGAAACCGGAGTTGTTGCTAGTAACCGTGAGTGGATAGCAATGGGTTATAACCAGCGTGGCGAACAATTTGTGCAAATTGGTAAACCTTTACCTGGTTGTGGAATTCGTATTGTTGACGATCGGAATAATTTACTTAATGAGGGTGAGGTTGGTCGTATCCAAATTTGGGGTGTAAACAGAACTGGTGTCTATTACAATAATCCCACCTTGAATAGGACGCTTTTTACAGAAGATGATTGGTTGAATACTGGAGATTTAGGATTTCAGCTGACGTTGGAGAACCAGCAATAAAAACACCTAAGAAAAAGCCCAAAAATCAAGAATTAAGCAGTCAAGAAAAGATTCGATCGGGAAGAGCTTGCTAGTGAAAGGATTTTTGTAGAG
>NZ_JAAHGT010001422.1 GCF_010672385.1 Okeania sp. SIO2F4 | reverse complement strand
GGTAGGAATAATCAGTAGAGCTAACATTAGTATTCCTGCTAGTAAACTGGTTCCTGGTGGATGGAGGCGATTAATCAGTGGCACTAACACGACCAATCCCCAGAGTCCATAAATTACTCCTGGAAATCCGGCCATTAACTCTAGTAAGCGACGGTAGAAACTAGCTAGGAAAGGAGGAGCGTAATAGTGGCAGAACAAAGCCGACAAAATTCCAACGGGAGCAGCTAGCACAACTGCTCCTGTTACCACCAATAGGGTGCCGACCAACATAGGGGTGAGGTTATAGAATCCTTGAATGGGACTCCAGGTAGAATCGGTAAAAAAGGCTAATATCCCGACTTCATCAAAAATTGGTAAGGATTCAACGATCAAGAAGGCTGTAATAATTACAACGAGTATACCTACCACAGAGGCAATTCCTTGTAAAGTTAATGCTAGAATCCGATCAATTTTCCGGGGGCACAAATTTTTGTAGCCGAATGATATCATAATTTTCTTCACCCTGAACAAATGTGATGAACTGCTTTGCTAATCCAGTGGGGTTTCCTTTAGTCACTAGAGTTAATTGCCGAAGCAGGGGAAAACGGCCATTTGCGACTGCTTCACTGGTTGCTGCAACGCCGTCCAGTGCCAAAAGCTTGATGGATACACCCTCTTGCATACTATATTCCGCAGCACCAATGGAGACATAACCAATAGCATTAGGATTACCTGCAACAGTTTTTATCCCCTGTTGATTATCTCCTATTATCACATCTGCTTTCACTTGTGAGTTATTTAGTCCAAAGTATTCCAGAAATTTCTTTAGTGTTGAGTGTCCTTCTGCTCTGTGAACAAAAGCGATCGGGGCATCAATTTCATTTAAGCTTTTCCAATTTTTGATTTTACCAGTGCTAATGGCTTTGACCTGTTTGCTAGTAATTTCTGTTAAGGGGTTATCAGCATGAATAATGATGCTAATTCCATCCCTTCCCAGGACAAAAACTTCCATCCCAACGGCTTCCTCTTCTGTCAGAGTCCGAGAAACCATACCAATATCAGAAAGTCCTTGTTGCACATCTGCTAGACCACGAGAGGAGCCACCTGTTTGTACATCTATACGAATTCCTGGATTTTGCTCTTCAAATCTTTTACCCAAAGCTGAAACTAAGGGAGCAACAGTGCTTGCTCCTGTTAAAGTTAGCTTTTGTTGACCTGATTTTCCATCAGGAGATGGAGTACAACTCTGCAAATATAAGCATAGAAGCAGAATGAATGAACCTAGTCTAAGTTTCATGAATTCGCGGCTCTTTCGTACCCACAGGAAATCCGGAACCGTCTGGTCGTTCATGGACTTGGTAA
>NZ_JAAHGT010001421.1 GCF_010672385.1 Okeania sp. SIO2F4 | reverse complement strand
TGTTAATTCAACCAGGTAGACCCGATAGATTTAATAATTATCGTTTCCCCTGTAAGTTGCCGGAATTTTTAGCAATGGGTAAACCTGTAGTTTTGCCAGCTACCAATATTGGTTTAGTCATGGAAAATCAGAAAGATGCTTTGGTTTTGCCTGTAGTTGATGCCGTCAATATTGTTAATTCTGTTGAGAAATTGTTGACTGTTAGCTCTCTATCTGAAAAGTTAAGTGAGGGTGCAATTAATTTTGCTAAAACTCATCTTAACTGGCAGAAAAATACAGAATTACTGAAATCTTTTTATAAAGAGATTGGTTAATTTATTCTCATTAAACTTGCAGTTGCAAAAAAAATTAGTTGTAATTAATCTATAGCAATCAGGAATGATTTATGAAATATTTAAAAATAATTAAGAGCGCTCAAAATTCTTTTATATTCTGACTCCTGAGTTCTGACTCCTAATTACCACTAAAATCTTACAACTGAAATATGATTGCTATAGTACAAATTTTAATTTATTCATAAAGATATATTCATAAAGATAATTAATTCGAGGAAGTAAGGTGAGGAGGAAAAACTGAAAAATCAATTAAATTATTATTCCATTTCTGTTGGTTTTAGTAATAGTTCCACTCCATTTAATATCTGTTCTACTCTCTCAGATGAAAGAGTACCTATTTTATCTGTCAGTTTCGCTTTTTCGACTGTGAAAATTTGGGATATATTCACAACTCTTTGATCTGGTAAATTAGCCTCACCTGGTGACAAGACAATATTACCAGGAACCCCAGCAAGTTTCATATTAGAACCTAAACTACAAACAACAACAGTATTAATCAGACTAAAATTAAAAACATTGTTTTGAATGACAACATGAGGGTGTCTATAGCTAGCTTGAGAACCGGATGGTTCACCTAATTCTATCCAGAATATATCGCCCTGATTAATTAACACTCGTCCTCTATTATACTCCTATGATGTCCACTAATACTACTTATTGATGTTGATGTTTCAGTATCTGAAATATCTCCATA
Source organism: Okeania sp. SIO2F4 (assembly GCF_010672385.1). Taxonomy (GTDB): domain Bacteria; phylum Cyanobacteriota; class Cyanobacteriia; order Cyanobacteriales; family Microcoleaceae; genus Trichodesmium. The sequence goes on along the minus strand of NZ_JAAHGT010001421.1, from coordinate 313 downwards.
AGCAGCATTGATTTTTTCTAGCAATATTCGATTTTGATGCCGACGGATAAACTCTTCTAGAGCAATGGCAATTAAACGACTTCTAGAAATTTTCATTTCTGACGCTATTGCCTCAGCTTGTTCAAACAGATACTCTTGAAGTGATATTGCAGTTTTGACAGTGGCCATATAATTATACTTTGACTTTCCTGTTAGTATAATCACTGGTTATATTGCTGTCAATACATCTCGATCGAGGAGATCGCAGTGTATAACTGAGGGACCGTTCCCTATACCGGATAATGATCAGACCGAAGTTCATATCCTGGTGGAA
>NZ_JAAHGT010001420.1 GCF_010672385.1 Okeania sp. SIO2F4 | reverse complement strand
GGGGCAACCACAGAGCGTTGGGCGAATGACCATTCGCCCCTACATTTCTGTTGTCACTCCTGGCGACTGCTATAATTCGCCTACCATGGTCAAAGATAAATTTAGTAGATACAAGACAACATAGTATCAATTGCTGCTTGAAAAGCAACTGCAGCATTTGCACTCATGTCACGTGGAACACAAACCCGATTTATCAGAAAAGCCAAAGCGATCGCTCCAATGGGAGCATCAGCAGCAGCTTTCTCCTTTGCTTCATTTATCCATTATTTATTATCCATTAATGAACTAATTATTCTCCCCATCTATACCACTTGCGAAAATTAGAACCATCACTAACAGCTAAACCTATTTGATGTTGACTTGATAACTCATCATAACCTCCTTCATTAGTACCGATATAGTAGATCCGAAAACTACCATCTGCCATCGGTACAACACAAGGAGTACCGATCGCCTGTGCATCCCAACGACCAGAACCTTTAGGAGCATGACTAAAAATAGACCCACCCGCTTCTGAACCTGGTTGTTTTTCCCAGTCAATGCCATCAGAAGAAATAGCCAAACCAATAGAATGATATCCACTCTGGTTAACACCTTCGTAAAACATCAAATACTGACCATCTATTTTCAGGACGTGACGAGTACCGATACCCCGTTCATCAAAGGTTCCCGGTTCTCCTGGTCCTAAAATTTGACCGACTTTCTGCCACTGAAAACCATCTTCAGAAAGTGCTAAACCTACTAAAAATAGTCTTTCTGGGCTTAGGGTGTGGTAGTACATTTTCCAGGAGGAACCATCTCGAACCACTTGCGGCCAAGCACAAAATCAAGCATCAAATTCTCCTGGTTGACCAGGACTCAGGAATGCGCCTCGGTGAGAACCTTCCAATCTTACCCAGTTAATGCCATCGCGAGAAACTGCACAACCGGGGAGCATCTGAATACCTTTAGCTTGAAACTTTCCTACTTCTAGAACTTGGCGATCGCCACCAAAATACCACATCCAGTAAAGACCGTCACTGAAGTAGACATCACTGACTCCAACATGAGCAGAATCAAATCTATTTTCGTCTGGGTGCGGTTCCAATACAGCTCCCATTGTTAAGGGACCTTTACTCTTTCCCATTTAACGCCATCAGAAGAAATAGCCAGACCACAACGACCAGTTGGTAAATTGATTTGACGGTCAAAACTGGCATCGCGCCCATAATACCACATTTTCCAGGTGCCATCTGGAGTATGAAGTACGCGCGGTGAGGAGATGCGTTCGGAGTCCCACCATCCTTCAGCGCCAGGAGTGAGTATAAGACCGGGTTGATTAATTTGTGTTGATTTCATCTCAGACA
>NZ_JAAHGT010000142.1 GCF_010672385.1 Okeania sp. SIO2F4 | reverse complement strand
GTTGATGTACTTGTTCTAACAAAGTGGGGTCTTCTATATATAATAGTTGTGTTTGCAAGATATCAGTTTGAGTACTATCGGTTGTACTTTTGTGAGATAGACTTTCAATTATTCCTTGAATTTCCTTTTTTGCAGTTTCTAATATTAACTTTAGGTAATCCCACTCTACCTCTGGAACTTCTACTGGATAGTCTTCAAATTCTGGAATTGTTGGTTGATAATGCACTACTTTTCCGAAGCTAATTCCTGGAGATGCTGGCGTTCCGATTAATTTATTCTTTGCATCTGGCGTTGTTAATATTGTTGGTATTTTCTTGACAATTACTTCTGCTTCTCCGAAATTATTTGCGATTAACTCTTGGATTTTTGTGAGGGCTAAATCTGCATCATTACCAGTTGCTGTTATTGCTACTTCATCTCCTTGTTTGACTGCTAATGTAATTACTTGATTTATACTTTTAGCATTTATTCCCTGACTATTTTTTGTCAAATTTTGTAGGATAATTTCTGATTGAAATTGATTTGCTATTGCTACTAATTTTGCAGCAGGGCGAGCGTGTATTCCTAGTTGATTTTTTACAGTAGTTTGAATTGTTTTTGATAAATTTTCTTTTTCTATATTTTTGCTACTTTCCAGATTTTTATCTGGAGGTATTTCTTCAACATTAATCTGAGATTTTTTAACTGTTAAAGCTGCATTTGCTTCAGCCATTACTTGTTGAATATTAGCTCCCAAAGAAGCTTGAACTATAGCAGAAATTGCTCCTTCTACCAAAGGTGCTGTCGAGATTTTGACATGACTTCTTTGAGTTGATGAGAGAAATTCTAGAGCCATTTCTGTACTCATTACTGCACTGCCTAAATCCATTAATACTAAGACTCCAGCATCACTATAAACAGATTCTATTGCCTCTTGTACTTTAATAACATCAGTACCAAAAGGATTTTCTGGGTCATCTATTCCAGCAGCGATCGCTATTGGTACTGGGTCTTGAGTCATTTGTGCTGCTAATTCTGCCACTGCCTCAGCTAATTTGGCACTGTGAGATACAAGTACAATTCCTACTTTATTTTCTGAAGAAGTTGTCATTTCAGTTATCAGTTATTAGTTAGTCTCCGCAGGAGAAACTGCATTGACAGTACCTCCTGTAATTTGGTCGTCATTTTTTGATCTATTTCTGAATAATATCATCTCTAATATAATAGTTATAATTAAAGTTTGTAGTAGGGCTTTAGCCCGAACTTTAGATAGTACTAAAGTCCTACTACAAACAAAAACTTTTTTTGAGCAAAAAAATTAGCTATAAATTTAACTTCTGACTTCTTCAAATACACTCTGTAATAGAGAGGATTAAAATCAGTTCTTATTTATCAGTACCTCCTGTAATTTGGTCGTCATTTTTTGATCTATTTCTGAATAATATCATTTCTAGTCTAATAGTTATAATTAAAGCTTGTAGTAGGGCTTTAGCCAGAACTTTAGATAGGGCTAAAGTCCTACTACAAACAAAAACTTTTTTTGAGCAAAAAAATTAGCTATAAATTTAACTTCTGACTTCTTCAAATACACCCTGTAATAGAGAGGATTAAAATCAGTTCTTATTTATCAGTACCTCCTGTAATTTGGTCGTCATTTTTTGATCTATTTCTGAATATATCATCTCTAGTCTAATAGTTATAATTAAAGCTTGTAGTAGGACTAAAGCCCTATATACAGTTCGGGCTAAAGCCCTACTACAAACAAAAACTTTTTTTGAGCAAAAAAATTAGTCCCCAATTCTCAATTCTCAATTCCCAATTCTCAATTCTCAATTTTGGCGTTGCTGATTTTAGGTATGATTTATATTTTTTTGTAATTGCTAAACTATTGAACAACAAATATTTGAGATTGTTCAATTTTTATTTTGATACCTTGGTTCAGCAACGCCTTTTTTACTTATTTTTCCCCAAAGTCCTACTGTAAAAATCTTACTTTTGACTTTTGACTTTTGACTTTTGAATTCAAACACCCCATCGTAATGCCGCAGTTTTTACTGGCGCATCCCAGAATTTAATCAACTCATCATCCAATTTCAACAGAGTAATAGAACAACCTTGCATTTCTAAAGAAGTAATATAATGCCCAATCAAATTACGTACAATTTGTAATCCTTTTTGTTCGCATATTTCTGCTAATTTCCGATAGACAATATATAACTCAGAAATAGGAGTACCACCCATACTATTCACAAAAGCTAAAAGGCGATCGCCTTGCTCAAATGGTGAGTCTATTAATTCTACTTCCTGCCATTCTCCTTTCACCTCATCCCACTCCCGCACTATCCGACTATAACCAACATCTTCAATAATATTAATAGCTAACATTTCCGCAATTTCATCCGCCGACCTCATCGCCATTCGTTGTCGCCCTGGTTCCCCATGAATACCAATACCGAATTCAATTTCGTTATTGCCTAACTCAAAAGTAGGACTACCTTTAGCAGGTGTGGTGCATGATGTCAATGCCATTCCCATACTGCGCCCATTGAGATTTACTTTCCGGCAAAGGTTAGCTATCTGCTTGAGGTCATAACCTGCTTCAGCAGCAGCGCCACAAATTTTTTCTGCTAACACAGTTGTACCTACACCCCGCCTCCCTTGAGTAAAAAGACTGTCTTTTACGGCGACATCATCATCTATTAATATATTCAAGACTCGGATATTTTCCGAAAGAGCAAGTTCGGTTGCCATCTCAAAATTCATCACATCCCCACTATAATTTTTGACAATATTCAGAACACCTGCGCCTGAGTTGACAACTTTAGCTGCTTCCAACATTTGGTCAGGAGTGGGAGAAGTAAAGATTTCCCCAGGACAAGCAGCGTCTAACATTCCCATCCCGACAAAACCGCCGTGCATAGGTTCGTGACCACTACCTCCACCGGAAATTATGGCAACTTTATTTTGAATTGGTGCATCATTGCGGTAGATGAAGTGGGGATCGAGGTTGACTTTTATTAGATCGGGATGAGCGATCGCCATACCTTGGAGACTTTCTCGAACTACATCGTTGGGGTTATTAATAAGTTTTTTCATACAATATATCCTGATTGATAATTGTATTTATATTACAAGAGAATGAGTAGAAGGGTTGAAAAAATTATTTAAAAGGACGACATTTCAAATTTTTAAATTATGGCCTAGTTTTATGAAGATTTGATGAAGATGCAATAAAACTACTGACATTCTTTGTACAAGTATGCCATACTTGATACAGTAAAAAATTTATTAGTGTCTGGGTAATCTACGTTTTATCTCTGAATTATTCGTGCAAAAAGGATTACATAATTTATGATTTCACTATTGAAAAAATTTTCTGCTCTTGCTATTTGTACTACTGCTATTAGTTTGGTTGGCATAAAAGCTAACGTGGCTCAAGCATTAACTTTTGAATTGGATATTGAAGTAGGCAATAATTCATTCTCAGGTTTTTTAGACGTAGTTAATAACGCTTTTGATGATAATATGCTTGACGAGCAAGAATTAGAGCAACTGGTTATAAACAATTTTGCTTTGGGAGACCCTTCAGTTACCCTACCTGCTACCCTAATTTTTAATGATTTTACTGATTCAAATTTTAATGTTTCAGTTATCGATCTGTTCAGCGATACCCTCAATAACATTAACGGTAAACTTGTAGGTCAGACTGATGATGGTTCGTCGTCTTTTTCACTTTTAGTTGGCAATAATACTATTAATTCTAGTAACGAACTAGAGTTCGTGTTTACATCCACTAATCCAATTTTTGCATTTGTCGGTGACGGTTTATCCTTTAACTTTACTGAAACTGAGGCACAACAGACAGATGTTTTGTCGATCGCCCTTGCTCCTGTATCTACTTCTGTACCTGAACCTGCTTCAACACCTGAACCTGCTTCAATATTAGGGTTGCTTGCTGTTGGTGCTGCTGGTGCTGTCTCTACACTGAAGCGCAAGCAAAAATAGAAAACTGAGAATAACAACCTTAACTAATTTCCACATTAAGATTTAATTCTGCTGTGCTTTTTGATTAAAAGCACAGCAGTTTTGCTATGAAATGAGATGTTTTGACAGATTTAAGCAATAGCGATCGCTGGTGTCACTTCGGTATCGGGATAGATACAGCAGTTTCCGAAGCTATAAGGTACAGTTGTTTTTCTTCTTTTCTATTCCCTGTTCCCAGTTAAGTGTTCCCTCAAACCTAAAATTTTGTACCTCATAACAACGGAAAGCGCTGTAATATCAGTTTGGTTAATTGACTGCACTAATTCCACCATAATTAGGGTTTGCTGAAAAAGTCTTATGGGTGAGGGGAGGAGATAACCCACCCGCGCGCCCCTCCCAGGAGGGGAAGACAGGAGACAGAAGACAGGAGAAATGGATAATTTAGAGGAGTTAGTGGAATATTTTATCCCTCAATTTTTCTGCAATTATTCTCCTTTCAACCCTAACTTTCTGGTTGCTCAAGCTTCAAAATCCAGATTTTTTTTACTCAAAAAAATCATAAAACCTTTATCTGTCAATGCTTTTATATTTAATCAGCAAGCCCTAATTATTAATAATATTTGCCAAGTTATATTTTCATTCTAGCAGAATTACTCTGAGAGCTAATTTATAGTGAGATATGGTTAAATAGAAAAGTAGTTAAATTCAGCAAAAAACGTACATGGCCACCAGACTAATTGAACTAGAAGATGGGATTTGGGTTGAAGCAGAAGTTGCAGATGATGAGGCAAAGCCAATTTCTACTAATGTTGCCAAAAGAGTCCAATCTACTTTTGATAAAGTTAAACCTATATTAATTAGTATTAGTCGCCCTATTGCTGAAGCTTGGCAAGAAATTAATAAAGATATGGAAATTGAACAAGCTGAGGTGGAAGTGGGTTTTAATTTTGAGGGGGAAGGAAATCTATATATTACTAAAGGAAAAGCAGGTGCAAATTTAAAAGTTAAATTAGTGCTGAAACCGAAAAAATCAGAGAATGATTAATCTAAAAAAACCACAAGAATCTATTGTTTTAATTACCAGTGCCAAAAAAGCAAATGTTATTGGTACTGGATTTCCTTTTTATAGAGAACAAAATTATACTTATTTACTTACTTGTACCCATGTTGTTCAGGATATGGGTGGTAATGAGAATATATTGGTAAATAATATTCCTGTAGAAGTTGTGGCAGTAGGAGATATTAAGGGTTTTGATTTAGCAGTATTGCGAGTTAAAGAATCTTTGCCTGTTCCTATCTTAAGATTAATGATTTTAGATGGAGAGGAAGAAAGAAGTTTTCAAATTAAAATTCCTGGTTATTTTCTTTGGGGTGAAAATAAGGCGCTCCGTCGCAAGACTATTAAAGGAATAATGATGGTCGAAGTTGATGGAGAAAGAGCATTCCAAATAATATAAAATTTGCCAGAAGAGGTTGCTGTTGGTAAACTAAAAATAGATAAAGGAGAACTTAAATCTGGTTATAGTGGAGCACCTGTTATTGATTTAGGAACAGGTTTTGTTGTGGGTTTAACTACTCATAAAGTTGACAAGGAAGGAACTTTTGGCACAGCAATATCAATAGAAGCTTTAGAAAAGATTTGGCGTGAAATGCCTACTGAAGTTTATCAGGAAATTGAGCGATAATCATTAGAAACTTCTGATAATTTACCTGTTGAAGAAACTCCAGTATAACTTGTAGAAACTTCTGATAATTTACCTGTTGAAGAAACTCCAGTATAACTTGTAGAAACTTCTGATAATTTATCTGTTGAAGAAACTCTGGTATAACTTGTAGAAACTTCTGATAATTTATCTGTTGAAGAAACTCCAGTAGAACCTGTAGAAACTTTTGATAATTTATCTGTTGAAGAAACTCCAGTAGAACCTGTAGAAACTTTTGATAATTTATCTGTTGAAGAAACTCCAGTAGAACCTGTAGAAACTTCTAAGAATTTATCTGCTGAAGAAATTATAGCCCTAAAACAATTAGACGTCCCTGATAATTCACCTGCTCAACAAATTACACCACCATTTAATGTAATAACAGTAAATAGCAAAGGTGAAGAAATTAGTCGTCGTTACCATCAAGTACGATTTTTTACTGAAGATTTGGGTAATGGCGCGATCTTGGAAATAGTTTATATTCCTGGGGGTACTTTTATGATGGGTTCGCCGGAAAATGAAGAGGGAAGATATAAAAGTGAAAGTCCTCAACATCAAGTTACTCTAGAACCTTTTTATATGAGTAAATATCCCATTACTCAAAATCAATATCAAGCCATTATGGGAAAAAATCCTTCTCACTTTAAAGGAAAAAAACGTCCTGTAGAATGTGTGTCATGGTACGATGCAACAGAATTTTGTCAAAAATTATCTCAGAAAATGGGGAAAAACTACAGACTGCCAAGTGAGAGTCAGTGGGAATATGCGCGCCCGTGCAAGTACAACTACACCTTTTTATTTTGGCGAAACTATAACGTCTGAGTTAGTTAACTTTAATGGCAACCATACTTATGCTGATGCACCGAAAGGAAAATATCGAGAAGAAACAACAGATGTGGGAAGTTTTCCTCCCAATGCTTTTGGTTTGTACGATATGCACGGGAATGTGTGGGAGTGGTGTCAGGATGTCTGGCACGATAACTATGAAAGTGCTCCTACTGATGGGAGTGCCTGGGAAACTGGGGGAGATACTCAAATACGAGTGCTTCGTGGAGGCAGTTGGATCAACGATCCCAGGAATTGTCGGTGCGCCTACCGCATCTGGCTCAGTGCGGACATCTACGACTACTACTGGGGTTTCCGTGTAGTCTATTTGCCAGGTTTGTAGTTTCCTCCTTTCTGCTGCTAGGATTCTTCCCCTTTCTTCTTTTCCCCTTTTCCCCTGTGCCCTTTTTTCCTCTTTTATCTTCCCTTTCCACGAAGCAGATCGATTTTTTTTGAGATTTAGGGGTTGTCTATACTTGCAATGACAATGTGTGTATTATTGTCATTGCGAGGGGAGGGTGAAAATAGTTAGCTTTGGCTTTTTGAAATATTCCCCCGAAGCAATCTCTATAACTTTAAGATTGCTTCAGGGGTATTTTGGCAAGTAGGGAAAAATTATTGTCAAATATGCCCCCTCACAATGACATTGAGACCCAAACTGTCATTGCGAGGAGAGGGTGAAAATAGTTAGCTTTGGCTTTTTGAAATATTCCCCCGAAGCAATCTCTATAACTTTAAGATTGCTTCAGGGGTATTTTGGCAAGTAGGGAAAAATTATTGTCAAATATGCTCCCTTGCTACCGCAAAGCTACGCTAACGCAATGACATTGAGACCCAAACTGTCATTGCGAGGGGAGGGTGAAAATAGTTAGCTTTGGCTTTTTGAAATATTCCCCCGAAGCAATCTCTAGAACTTTAAGATTGCTTCGGGGGTATTTTGGCAAGTAGGGAAAAATTATTGTCAAATATGCCCCCTCGCAATGACATATAGAATTAGAATTTAAATTCGGGAGTGTGGGGAGGGTGGGAGGTGTGGGAGGTGTGGGGAGTGTGGGAAGGGTGGGAAGTGTGGGAAGGGTGGGGGGTGTGGGGAGTGTGGGAAGATTTGGTAATGGCACTCGTGAAGTGAACATTTTTTTATACCGAACCCGAGCGGATTTGATATGATTGACAAATTAATTAGGGCACTGAGTAAAGAAGAGGGAATGTCAGTAGAGGAAATAGCAGATACTATTTGGTTGGCATTACAAATACAAGAATCTCCGTCTAAGTCAGTTGCTTCTGACTTTTCCTTGGTTAAGGAAGACATAGAAGCGAACGAAAATAAAATCGCATCTCCAAAGTCGCAACCTCAGACTCCAGACTCCAATGAAACACGAAAAGATCGAGATTCGGAAGATGTTTTAATGCACCGTATTCCCTGGCATTTATGGGATTTTTTACAGGATTATAAATTGGCTGAAACTGCCATAGGTTTGCCAGAAGCTAACCAAGTTTTAAAGTTAAATATTGTTAGGAAAAAAATCAGAATATTAGCAATTTGTGGAGATGACAGAGGAATCAATCTTAATGCAGACAAACAATATTTATAAAGTCTTCCTAATGAGACAAAAATTATATTTTTAGTTAGACCAAACCGCCAATAATTAGATGAAAAATTATGGGATAAAAAAGGTTGGAATATTATTTCTTTTTCTGGTAATAGTGAAAGTGATGCCGATGGAAGTACCGGACATTTTTATTTAGGAAATGAAGCAAAAATGACAATTGAAAAATTAGAAAATCCAATAACAACAGCTATTAGCAGAGGTCTACAATTAGCTATTTTTAATTCTTCCGATGGATTGGGTTTAGCCAGACAACTTGCTAAGTTACATATTCCAGCAGTTATTGTTATGCGAGAAGCTACTCCAGATATAGCCGCCCGTGAGTTTTTAAATAATTTTCTCCAGTTATTTTATCATGGTCAATCTCTATATATTTGGGTGCGAAAAGCCAGGGAAAAATTACAAGCAATAGAAGATAAATTTCCCGGTGCAAGTTGGTTGCCAGTTATTTTTCAAAATCCAGCATAAATGCCTCCAAGTTGGCAAAGCTTACATGGAATTTTTCAGCCTAATTTTACGGAAGTTTTAGCCTAATTAAGGTCAGCCATTGAAGTAGAAATTTGGTTAAGTTCGCCAGACAAAATAGAAGCTTTAAAACAAGTGGATATTTTGGAACAAGTAGGAGAATTTTCCATAGAAGAAAATCAAGATACTGTGAAATCAGCTATAAGAATATTAAGAGGTATTCGTACCGAAAATCCTGCTGCTAACTTGATGGATGAAGCTTTAAAATTGTTGACTTATATTCTGTTTTAAATTCTAGAGGCAAACAGCTCTACTGAATTTAGTTTTTGTAAACGTAGGTTGGGTTGAGGTATCGAAACCCAACATTTTTCAGTTTCCATTATTTTACTATCGCTCAAGTAGAATAACGCCAACTCAAGCTACATAAGTTTTTGTTGGGTTCGCTATCGCTTAACCCAAGCTACTACATTTAGACAAAGTAGCGTTTCGCTGCGCGACATGAAAGGCGGAGTAAGTGCGGCAGCTATATCGCCTTCTCCCACAAATACCAACAAACTGCAACGTTATAGTTTTTAGATTTTAGATAAATTCTGATAAAGTAGCGATAGAATGTCCATTCCGCTTTCCTACGGAATGCTACGCAAACGCGATCGCTAATTCTCCATAGATTGATGTTTTATTCATCTATTGTACAATAGTACAAAAACATATTACAAAAGAACTACTTTAGATTGACGTTTTATTCATCTGTTGTACAATAGTACAAAAACATATTACAAAAAAACTACTTTAGATTGATGTTTTATTCATCTATTGTGCAATAGTACAAAAACATATTACAAAAGAATTACATCCTATCTCCCTAAAGTTCATTAGTCCGTCGTTAAAGCTATAATCATATTTTTCCTAAAACCCAAAAAAAACTATGAGCAAACTAACTTTAGAAATTTCCGAGCCACTAACAGAAGCATTGCGAATACCACCTGATGAAAAACTCTCCCGTGTCCGTACTGAACTTGCCGTGCGACTATACCAAAAAGGTTTACTTTCTTTTGGCAAAGCTCGTGAGTTAGCACAGATGAGTAAGTGGGAATTTCACTGGTTACTCGGTAAAGAGGAAGTAGAACGTAGTTATGATTTGGAAGAGTTGGCAACAGATTTGAATACCCTAGAGTCCTTAAGTTGAGAGCAGTAACTAATTCTTCTATATTGATTGCCCTGAGTACAAGAAATATAATCGGGCTGAAAGCAATTTTAACTGAACTTTAATCTTAGGGGCAATCTTTACACAATCTCCCCTTCTTTTAACATCTAAGTAATTTAGAGAAAATAGCGTTGGCGGAGTAAGTGCGGCAGCTATATCGCCTTCCCTCCTAAATAACTAAAGCCTTCTTCCTTCTCCCTACTCCCTGAAATATAGTTTTCGCAATTCATCTGTTGAGGAAATCTGGGGAATTTGAGAAATAATTTCCTGTAACAATTTCACATCATTAATTGCAGAAATTTCCGACAACATTCCCACAGCTTCATCAGCAAATTTGAGTCTTAAACCCATCTCTATTGCCAATAATAACGCTTGTTTAAGTTGAGAAATTTCTGCATCCTTTTGAGATCTTTCCAAAATATTTTGGGAGATTTTCACATTTTTTTATGCTGCTAATTCATCCCCTGTTTTAATTACATTCCCATCAGCATCACACCAACGTAACCAAGTATCATTAACATTTTCAAATACACCATTCCAAAGAGTTAATCCTAAATTTATATCGGGAAACAAAGCATTATTTTTAGGAATATAAGAAGTGCCTTGAATTTGAAATACTTGGAGAAAAGTTTCACCTAGTTTTGGCAGGGGGTCGCAGACAACATAATAAGGAATTCTTAACTGAGCATAATCTGTTAATTTAGTTCCTAATTCATTGCCTGGAGTGGGAGAAACAATTTCAATTACTATATCCGGAGATTTGCCAAACTCCCAGAATAAATAAGAATGAACATTACGTTTCCACCATTGTTCGCCACCAGGAATATTCAAACTTAAAAACACATCAGGTACAATTCCTGAATCTCCAACATAAGAAAATAAACCCACATTAGCAGCAACGATAAAAGGAACATTTATTGGTATTTCAGCACCGCTATAAAATACAGTTGTGAGGTAAGCATTCACCAGTCAGCATTCAGCTATTTATTTTAGTTTGAGAAAAAAGCTTTATTAGTTGAGGTAAATTGAATCTTACTATCAAAGCCGACTTTAAAGGTTATATTCATTTAAAGCCTTTTTAAGGTTTTTATTGGGTTTGCGCTCTTGCTGATGGCTAATAGCTGAATGCTTACGTTGTTAGTAAACGTTGTTGTTTTTCATTAATAAAACTATCCAAGGGAGTATCATCCTCCAAAATCATATTACTGGTGTCTGGATATTCATGGGGCAGAAGTTCCATTTCAGTTATCAGTTATCAGTTATCAGTGTACCTTACTTACCTAATAAACGTTATATAGAAAATAGGAATTTGTCTTCTTTGTTCCTAAATCCGATATTCCCTAAAAAAAATTATCTGCCTCATCTATTTTATATTTATAAATGCTATATTCGCCTTGTTATAAATATTTAGATGCTTATTGAATGAGTTATTCTAAATTCATAGAGCAATAATAAATTGGTTGTGACTATTTTTATAATATTTAATTTGAAATGAAAACCTTGAAAATTCTGACTCCTGACTCCTGACTCCTGACTCCTAAATACAACCAAAATATTACAACTTAAATAAGATTGCTATAGCAATCCTCCGCATATTCGTGGCAAAAATATTACTGCTTTTTAGGGAATAGGGAACAGGGAACAGGGAACAGGTGGGAGTTTCAACTTTTTTATTTACTTTTTAGTTTGTCACTACCTATTTAGGATTGCTATATATAGTAAATTACTGGAATATGTTTAAATTAGAATAGCAGTTAAATTTACTAATAAACTTATATGGCCACCAAACTAATTGAACTAGAAGATGGGATTTTGGTTGAAGCGGAAGTTCCAGATGGTGAAGCAACGGCAATTTCTACTAATAACGTCAAAAAAGTTAAATCTACTTTTGCCCAAGTTAAACCTATATTAGTTAGTATTAGTCGTCCTATTGCCGAAGCTTGGCAAGAAATTAATCAAGATATGAAAATTGAACAAGCTGAGGTGGAAGTAGGTTTTAATTTTGAAGGGGAAGGAAATCTCTATATTACTAAAGAAAAAGCAGGTGCAAGTTTCCAAGTAAAATTAGTGTTGAAACCCAGTCAACCAAAACCATTTGAAGTAATAATAGTCAACAGCCAAGGTGAAGAAGTTAATCGCAGTTCCCATGAAGTAGTATCTTTTACTGAAGATTTGGGTAAAGGTATAATGTTAGAAATGGTGTCTATTCCTGGCGGTACTTTTGTGATGGGTTCGGCAGAAAATGAAGCGGAAAAAGACAATGCTGAAGCTCCTCAACATGAAGTTACTATCCAACCTTTTTATATGAGTAAATATCCTATTACTCAAGACCAATATCAAGCTATTATGGGTGAAAACCCCTCTCATTTTAAAGGAGGAAAACGCCCTGTAGAAACTGTCACCTGGAAGAATGCTCAAAAGTTTTGTCAAAAGTTATCCCAGAAAACTAAGAAAACTTACGGACTACCAAGTGAGAGTCAATGGGAATACGCCTGTCGCGCTGGAACAACTACACCGTTTTATTTTGGAGACACTATTACTACTGACTTAGTTAACTATGATGGCAACCATACTTATGGCGATGCTCCTCAAGGTAAATGTCGAGGAGAGACAACTGATGTAGGAAGTTTTCCTCCCAATGCTTTTGGTCTATATGATATGCACGGGAATGTGTGGGAGTGGTGTCAGGATATTGGACATGAGAATTATGAAGGTGCGCCTAAAGATGGTAGTGCTTGGGAAACAGGAGGAGATAGTAAGGTACGAGTTATCCGTGGTGGGTATTGGGATGATGAGCCTGGGAATTGTCGGAGTGCTTCCCGTCTTTGGGGAGATGCTGAGTTCTCCAATGACAACAGGGGTTTCCGGGTGGTTTATTTTCCTGGCGTGTAGCTTTGTACTTTTATAGCTACTATTCTTCTATTTTAAATCAAGAATATTAACCGTTCTTAGAAACCTATGATTATCTATATAAATCTATGATTTTCTATAGATAGCCTGTTCTATTCCTGCTTCATTCTGGCAACGTCGGCGTTATCCAGCTCCTCTGGCTGTAACGGGCGAACTGCCCGCCATAGCTAAATTTAAAGCTGCATTCAAGTCTCGTTCGCGCTAGCGTTGCGGAGCAATCGCAGCTAAAATTGCAGTGTTCGCAATTTGATTACGCGCTCTGATAACAACAGAGATTCTTTGACAGTTCCACAGTTAGAGCAGGTCTTAGAACTAGGAAACCATCTATCGACAACAATCAGCTCAGAAGCATATAACTCACACTTGTACTCTAACTGTCTACGAAACTCATAGAACCCCATGTCAGCAACAGCCTTGGCTAACTTATGATTGGACATCATTCCTGATACATTCAAATCTTCTATTACTATCTGGCTGTGGTTTTTAGCTAAGTAAGTAGTTAATTTATGCAATGAATCTTTTCTAATATTGGCTATTTTGTTGTGTAGTTTGGCTATCTTGAGTTGTGCTTTTTCCCAGTTGCGAGATAACTTGGTTTTATGTCTGTTTAAATATTGCACTCGAGAAAGTTTAGCTTCTAACTTTCTATAAGATTTAGCACCAACAAAAACCTCACCAGTTGAAAGTGAAGAAGCGTGATTTTATTCCTAAATCAACACCAACTACATCTACTGATTTCTCTGTAATTTGGGGTTCTTTCTCTCAATACGAAACTCACAAACCATCTATCAGCTTTCCTGCTAATAGTTACAGCCACACGGAGTTACATTATCTGGTAAAACTTCATAAGTTTTCATCCATCCTATTCGAGGTAGTTTGATATGATTAAAACCCACTGTAATTGAGCCATCTAGAGTAAAACTATCATCCCTACCTTTTTTCTTGAATTTAGGTTGACCAGAAATTTTGTTAAAGCAACGCTTCCAAGATAACGATAAGTACCTCAAAGCATATTGAGGCGCTGTTTTAGACACTTCGTATCGACCAATAGTTTAATGGTTTAACCATTGCTACCAAAAGTTTATGCGTATTCGTTTGCAGTAGGAAATTTAAGTTTACTCTCAGGATTATTGGAATTGTGATTAAGGATGTTCCTAGTCAACCATAATCCCCAATTCCAAGCGTGACGTTAGCGTTTGCGCAGCATTCCGCAGGAAAGCTATGCGCCAGCAAACTACAAAGCGCGTGTTTAGCCAGTAATGTTTTTTGCTGCTTTGTGGGGTGTAATTCAGCGCATGAATCCAAGTAGCATAAACAGATAATCCCAGATTTTTATAGATAATACCAGATTTTAGCCAACAGTTACAAGCCCCAACCTAAATAGACATCTTCAAAAAAAAATAGATTTCTTATAAGAGTAGGTAATAGTTAATAGGGAAGAGACTTTTAGTAAAAATGTACTAAAAAAGATTTAGTTGGGTGAATTTTAATTCATAAAGTTTGTGTTTGTAGTAGGGCTTGAGCAAATGAAACATATATCTTTTTGCTCAAGCCCTACTAAGGGAGCTTCTAATTATAACTATTAACAGGACATAATATTACAGAGATTATTTTTGACTCATTCTATATATAGTTTTCGGAATTCATCTGTTGAGGAAATCTGGGAAATTTGAAAAGCTATAGTCTCTATATTTCCGATAACATTCCCACAGCTTCATCACCAAACTTGAGTTTTAATCCTATTTAAATTGCCAATAATAACTCCTGTTTAATTTGAGGATTTTTTTGAGATATCTCAACCTTTTTTTTGCTGCTATTTCATCTCATGTCCGCACCGTGAATATTTACAGGAAATTTAAGTTTGTTTCTGGCTTTTAAGCATTATTTCCTTTCTCCTAGATAACTAATACCAATTTGAAAAAAGAATGTTACAAAACTATAGTTATAGGGAACAGGTAAAAGAGATTTGTAGGAAACATTGATCAAACTGGTATAAAGCCTTCTTCCTTCTCTCCTAGATAACTCGAGCCTTCTTTCTTGCTCTTACCTTACAATACTGATAGTACCGGAGTTGATATAATCTAACTTTTCAACCATTCATACCAATTATTTAAACCCTCTCCACTAATAGCAGAAACTTGAAAAATCTGAATCTGAGGATTTACCTGTTTTGCATATTCAATACAACGATTCACATCAAATTGTACATAAGGCAATAAATCAATTTTCGTCAGAATCATTACCTGACTTTCCCGAAACATATAGA
>NZ_JAAHGT010001419.1 GCF_010672385.1 Okeania sp. SIO2F4 | reverse complement strand
TCAGCAATCTGCACAACCCTGCCAGCATAGAGTCATCAGCATCACCCCAGCCATCCGATGAATACCCGGTGAACTCGTTCTCGCTGCTATAGGGCGGGTCGAGGTAGACAAACGCTTGTCCTCCATCAACTCGTCCATCCAGAATCTTTCGCAACAAAACCATCAGCTGAGCCTCAACACCGCCAGCAATGAAAACCATGTTTTTGTGATCTTGGAGGACTTTATAGACCTCTCTCAGTCGATAAGTGTCTGCCTTGAAGTACGTTTTGCCGTGATCGATTCCGACGTTGTACTTGCCGTCCCCGTTGACTCGCCACAGCCCCGAATGACTGAGCCCCTGAAGCGTCAAGAAGTCTTCGGCCTGCGCGGTTTTGCAGTCGTAGTATTACTCTGTGCCCGCTCCATTGAATAGGTATTTTGCCTGCTCAAAACTGTCTTCGCATTCCCCTTTCGTAGTCGCCGTGCCCTGCCCAGAAATGCAGAGGTGCAAGCCTTCGTAAATCTCCTGCCAGCAGTTGATCAGGTGTGCATTGCTATCGCAGAGCCATGCCTGATTGAGCCCTTGCCATCGTTGCAGAAGTGCCAGTTCAAAAGCACCACCGCCCAAAAATGGGCTGACCAGCAATTGCGGTGACTCTCCATTCTTCCATTGCGGCGGCAGCTGTTCGAGGAGCTGCGGGATGAGCTTTCGTTTTCCACCCACCCAGCGAAACGGAGGATTGACCACCGGATAGGTCGGCTGGAGTTGTAACTGGTACGCCGTCTCGTTACCTTCCTTCTGCTCATTCAGCACCACGCGATAACCCGCGTCCTTGAGATCCTGCACTGCCTTTGCCAGCGCGTCTTTGCGTCCGTCTCCCGTCACTGTGATTGTCTTCATCGGTTTTCCTTTCGTTGTTGTTGGTTTCTATTCCGAGATTGCGATGAGTCGCCTCAGTTCTTCGATGGCCTGCACTGCTCGTCGCTCTCCTTCTCCGGTCAGGCTGTAAGGAGTCGGCTAACCGCCACGGGTGTAACCAGGATCTCCCTTTTTTACCATTCCACTATTGACCATTCTCCGCAGAGCAGCCCAGATGGCATCGTTGGTTGTGCTCGCCACGCTTGGGATGTGCTTGACCTCCTCCTGAATGTCCTTGGTGGTGAAGTGTCGGCCTTTGCTGTGCTCTCGTTTTGCCGTCGCCAGTATCACGACGCTTATCGGTATCATTGCTTTTTCTCCTTTGTTCGCGGTAAAGTGGACTCCTGAACGCCTTGTCGCTGGAGCCATGTTGCTGTATGTCTGAAATTCTGAATATCTCGCCTGAGCCTCCTCAAGCCCCCGGATCACCTGCGCCTAACGAACAGTTCG
>NZ_JAAHGT010001418.1 GCF_010672385.1 Okeania sp. SIO2F4 | reverse complement strand
ATACGCGTACCTCACGCTTTTTGGGAATTGCTATATAGATATATAGCAATCCTCTGCACAGTTGTAATATTTGGCGTTGGTGAATGCGTAATGCTTTTGTCTCAAATATCTATGAAAAAACTATAGTCGTACGGTTCATAGATATTGAATAGCATTACTCGATCACCAATTCCTAATATTTTGCTGGTAGTTAGGAGTCAGGAGGAGCGAGTCAGGTAGGGGAGGCGTCGGTAGGGGGACGTACAGAATTTGCTCATGTTTTCAGTTCAAATTAACTATTATAAAAATTGTCACAATCAATGCGCGGATTGCTATAGATACGTATTAATAGGTATAGTTATATTCATATTCATAATTATAAGAATCTTCAAAATTAGTGCTGACTCTGACTCCATTATTATCAACAGTACATACAAAGTTATTTCGTTCTCCATACACATCTACCCATCCTTGCCACTCCCAACCTTCTATAGTTTTCCTCACATCTTTTTGAGAAGACCACTTCCCATTTCTCGGAAATCCCATTTCATATTTCATAAATTCTTGACAAGAATTCACAACACTACTGGTATTGTTCTTATTGTCATGTTCATATAAATTATCAGGAAAACTATAAGGATATTTTTCTTGTTTGTGGATATATGCTGTTACTTCATTATTGTTGATATTGCAAACAAAATTGCTTCTTTCTCCATCAATTTCTATCCAACCTCGCCATTCCCAACCCAATGTAGTTTCAGTTATATATTCCATGGATGACCACTTCCCATTTCTTGGAAATCCCATTTCATATTCCATAAATTCTCGACAAGAACTTACAACATAACTGGTATTAATATTAGTTTTATCATAATTGTTTCTGCTGATTTTTCTATGATTAATTCTACCTGGATACTGATAATTATTCAGTTTAATATGACTATTATCACCAACATCACAGGCTGCTAGAAAAACAACTGTAGCTAATGTTATTGCTAGGTTTTTTTTCTTCATTGTTCTCTGTAAGGAAATAAAACTTTTGATTATAATAGCACTAAAAGATATTTTTTGGAGAGTCTTTTTGGGAAAAATACAGAAATATCTGTCATTTCAGTTATCAGTACCTCCAGTTTCAGCCGGAGGCAATAAAATCCGAAATTTCCTTGTTCCTCTATAAGAGGCTAGCTGAGGGCTGTTTGCACAGCATTCCGCAAGAAATACTTACTAATTGATAATGAACTAGGAGGTTAAATTACTATGAGATTTATTAGTCCGAAAATTGATTATGCTTTTAAGAAAATATTCGGTTCCGATGCCAGTCAAGACATATTAATTAGCTTTCTTAATGCCCCCCTTATAAAGTGGGGCATTAAGA
>NZ_JAAHGT010001417.1 GCF_010672385.1 Okeania sp. SIO2F4 | reverse complement strand
GGAAAACCAATCAATGTTGTGGTTTCACATATAATATGCTACAATGTAAACATTGACAAATAAACAGTAGATGGTCGAAAAAGCGTACAAATTTAGATTCTACCCAACTCCTGAACAGGAAAATCTGTTGCGCAGGACTTTGGGTTGTGTGCGTTTAATTTACAACAAAGCTTTAGCAGCGAGAACTCAAGCTTGGTATGAACACAAGCAAAAAGTGAGTTACAAGCAAACTTCAGCTATGCTGAGGAACTGGAAAAAACAGGAAGATTTAGATTTCCTAAAAGAAGTAAGCAGTGTACCATTACAGCAAGGCTTGAGACATCTACAAACAGCTTTCACTAACTTTTTTAGTGGACGTACTAAGTATCCTAACTTTAAGAAAAAGCGTATGGGGCGGTAGTGCTGAATTTACAAAGTCTGCATTTAAGTGGAAAGACGGTCAAGTCTATTTAGCGATCGGGTTCTGAACCGTTAGCTATTAGATGGAGTAGGCAACTACCACCAGGTTGTGTACCGAGTACAATTACAGTCAAGCTGGACTCAAGTGGTAGGTGGTCTGTATCTTTGAGAGTCAATGATACCAGAAATTTGAGTCTCAAGTCACTCACCAAACAAATAGGTATTGACTTAGGAATTACCAGTCTATTAACAACCAGTGAAGGAGAAAAATTTGCTAACCCAAAGAATCATTACAAGTTACACAAAAAACTGAGGTTAGCCCAAAAATCACTTTCTCGTAAAACCAAAGGATCTAATAACTATCACAAAGCCAGGATAAAAGTAGCGAGGATACACGCAAAAATCAAAGATTCAAGGCTAGACTATACCCATAAGCTGACCACTCAACTGATTAGAGAAAATCAAACTATTGTAGTTGAAGATTTAGGGGTAAAAAATCTGGTCCGCGAATCACAAAGCACGCCAGAGCAATTAGTGATGCCAACTGGTCTGAATTAGTCAGGCAATTAGCATACAAAGCTGAATGGTATGGCCGAGAGTTAATCAAAATTGATAGATATTTCCCTAGTTCTAAACGTTGCTCTAATTGTGGGCACACAGTAGAAAAATTACCATTAAACATTAGAGAGTGGGATTGTCCAGAGTGTGCAGCTCACCATGACAGGGACATAAACGCTTCGATAAATATTTTGCGGATGGGAACCCGCGTCGGCGTCAGACGCAAGGGAACGCCCACGCTCGAAGGCTGCGGGACTCGCAGTGTCAGTCTGTGGAGCGACTGTAAGACCTTCTGGGAGTAAATCTCGTCAGGCGGGTGCATTGAAGCAGAAAGTCCCTAGCATCACTGTTAGGGAATCCCGCGCTGTCTCGTGAGAGCAGCGTCGGGAGGATGTCAA
>NZ_JAAHGT010001416.1 GCF_010672385.1 Okeania sp. SIO2F4 | reverse complement strand
TTTTTGGCAGGAAATAATAGTAACGGTCAAGTATTACCTCACGCTAAAATTATTGTTCAAAGTGATAGTGGAGAGATATTAGGTCACAATCAAATTGGTAATATTATTATCAAAGCTAGTTCTTTAGCGTTAGGGTATTATCCCAACATATTTAATAATTCTGAAAATTTAGCAACGGATGATTTAGGATTTTTTGATCGTCAAGGTTACTTAAAAATAGTAGGTCGTAGCAGTCAAAAAATTCTTACTGGTGGGGAAAATGTTTTTCCGGCAGAAGTGGAAGCTGCTATTTTGGCAACTGGGTTAGTTACTGATGTTTGTGTAATTGGTTTAGCCGATCAATATTGGGGTGAAGTTGTCACTGCTGTTTATGTTGGTAACAATTTTCAAGTTTCTAGGGAAAAATTGTTAGTTGCTATTGATGGAAAGTTGAGCAAATTTAAACAACCTAAATATTGGCTAAAGGTTGAAAATTTACCTCGTAATTATCAAGGGAAAATTAATCGGGAGTTGTTAAAGGAAATTGCCATTCAAAGAATTAAAGCTATGGTGTAAATATTGTTCAATTTGTTAATTTTCCCCAACTATTTACTTTTGTTTCCTTTTTTCTTTCTCTATTTTTTTATTCTTCCCAATTCAGTCTTCTTTCTTCCTTACTTCTGCTATTTGCGACATTACTTTATCGAATTGGTATAATCCACTTTTCATCAACATTTATCAGCAATTAACTCATTGCCTTTTGAGCAGGAATTAGTATTGATAGATTTGAGGAGAACTAAAAGTATTGAAAAAAAACTGACCTTGACCACAAGAAGTATCTATTCATTAGACCTCTTGCAAAAGTCTTGATTAAATTAATTCAAGATATAAAATCAACAATTTAATCTCCCTATTCCCTCCATACCTATTCCCTATTCCCTGACAACTGCCACGAAGTCTATTATTTATCAAACAGCTAAAAGCTGAATGCTTACAGGTTTATTAAGAGAAAAAGGTAATACTGCTTTAGAATTATATAGCTTTTCTCAAGTATAGAGCTTTATGCAGTTTGCGACAGAATTATGTAACAAATGAAGAATAGAGGTAAAAGTTTCATACTGTTTATCCATAGCTTAATTTCTTTAAATTGTCTGAATAAAGATAGAAAAAATAGTAGTAACCAAAAATAGAACTATAGCTCAATACGGTTCAGTTAAGAATTTTTTTTGCAGTTTTGTAATCTAATATCAAATCCGCTTAATTCAGTATAAAAAAATGTTCCTTCTTCAATTATTACCAAATCTTTCTCAATTCTCTTCACTCCTCACCCCTTTTGGGACGAATGGCTATTTGCTGACGCAAAGCTCTGCTTTTCAA
>NZ_JAAHGT010001415.1 GCF_010672385.1 Okeania sp. SIO2F4 | reverse complement strand
AATGAATATATATTTATCACCTGAAAATTAGCTTTGTTTACTTGCCATATTAGGATGATAAATCTTCAAGTAGTCGAAGCTTGAAAAAATAACAGTCTATGCTCCCTTTAACACTGTCTGGTTGTCCCTAATGATCGGGATAAAAGTGATATAAAATCACCGCCGTGCCCTGATATTTTAGTTTGAAGTTTTTGGAATCTCCTGTTAGAATATTTATCGTTAATCGAGATGAGGGTGTTAATGAGTTAAACTAAAATACTGTATTAACTAGAGTATATCAGGAATTGACAATGGACTCACAGACAATTAAAGCAAGATTAGCTACTATTGAAAATAAGCGGGAATCTTTAGTCAAACTTCTAGAAAAGCCCGATTTAGGTACACTCAGAATCGATGTTAATCAAGCACTAGAAGAGATTGATGATTTGATTGATGAATTAAAGCGAACTTTTCCAGATTCATAAGTGAAGATCTAGTGGTTCTCTTGTTCATGAGGTAAAGTATTTTTTTCTCTTCCCTAATTCTCTATTCCCTATCCCTATTCCCAAAAATCCAAAATCTGTTTCTAATCAAGGGTGAAAATTACTATAGCTCGATCGGCAACGAAGTTAAAAACATAGAGTAGTTGTGTTTATTTTTAGGTGTAACAGATTGAATGTATTAGGAAATATAAAAAAGGAGATAGGGAACAGGGAATAGATAATAGGTAAAAACATAACTATTTATCACCTAATAACTTTAGGAGTATGAATACTTATACTCTATCAAGCAGCATAATTGAAATCCATGGCCTTATTCAATCCTGAATATTTAGTTTATAAACAAGTCTCTTAATATTTAACTTAATTTGACAAACATTTTCTCAAAAAAATGGAGTAAATTAATGATTAAATTTTGTAGTTAATAAATTACGATTTGATATTACTCCGATTGCATCATTTTAACAGAATTTATACATTCAAAAGTCATCTATTGAAAATCAAGAGTGAAATTGTACTAGCTGAAAACTTTTACCGAATAATTAAGGTAAAAAGCCTCTCCTAATTAGGAGAAACAAGTGGTCGTTTGCGTTTCGCTACGCGACATGAAAAGCGTTTCGCGGAGCGACTTGAATTGCGCAGCTCCTCTGCAAGAGGCAGCTCCTCTGTTTCGCTTCGCGACTTGAATTGCGCAGCTTCTCCGTTTGCGTAGCATTCCGAAGGAAAGGCGGCAAGAAGCAGCATGACCTAGGATGGGATGGCTAGGTCTCCCGAAGAATGCAGAGCCGCTCCGAAGTGCGTCATATCCAATCTCCCCATCAATCAGAAAAAATTTTCACCCTCCGCGTCAATCCAATCTGTTTTAGGGAGAGGTAATTATCCA
>NZ_JAAHGT010001414.1 GCF_010672385.1 Okeania sp. SIO2F4 | reverse complement strand
CTAAAATAGTGCTAGGAACATCCATTAAAGATAGAATGTCTTTCAAATCCCGGATGTTGCCAATGTAAGGGTCGAAACCAGGGATGAAGTTGATTTTACCGTTATCAGTTTCTGCTTTCTTACCTTCAGTTAGAGCTACCAGAATACCCTTGAGCATATTATCATAGCCTGTGATGTGAGAACCAACAAAGCTAGGAGTGTGAGCAAAAGGAACTGGGAAATCTTGAGGAACTGCACCTTGATTTTTGGAGTTGGTGATGAATGAACCTAAGTCATCTCCAATAACCTCTGCCATACAAGTTGTGCAGAGAGCAATCATTTTAGGCTTGTACAAAGTATAAGAGTTTGCCAAACCATCAATCATGTTCTTGAGACCACCAAATACCGCAGCATCTTCAGTCATAGAAGAGGAAACAGCTTGGAATGGCTCTTTGTAGTTACGAGTTAAGTGAGAACGGAAGTAAGCAACACATCCTTGAGAACCATGTACAAAAGGTAGAGTTCCTTCAAAACCTGCTGCTGCAAAGATTGCACCTAAAGGCTGACAAGCTTTAGCAGGGTTGATAGTTAGAGCTTCACGAGCAAAGTTCTTTTCGCGATATTCCCAAGTCTTTGTCCACTCACGAACTCTTTCTACTTCTTCCTTGGAAGGACCGCCTTCAAATTCTCTCTTCCGCTCGAACATTTCTTGATATTCTGGTTCTTGGAAGAGTTGAAAGTGATCTTTGATTTTGTCTACATTCTGACTCATGGTGTTTATTCCTCTATGGTTTAGGGATTTACAATTTCTGGAAGGAAGAGGGAAGAATAGAGAAAATACTCAACTACAACTCCCAGTTCCTCAAATTTTGTTTCTGTATTGGGGTTGCCGAGGAGATGGCATACCCCATTTCCTAACTAAATTTATCTTTAAAGTCAGAGCCAAAAGGTTAAAATTAATACTTTTAACCGTCTTAAGTTTGTCTTACATTCTGTTAACGGATACCTCAGAATTATATACTCACTTCTGACTTTTGACTTCTGACTTCTAACTTTTACTAGCTAGCTTGCTTCCAAGGAGCCTTAATTAAGTTCCAAGTTGGGCTGTTGAGAGCTAGATCCATGTCACGAGCGAAGATAGCGAATCCGTCATAACCGTGATAAGGACCAGAATAATCCCAAGAGTGCATTTGACGGAATGGCATACCCATCTTCTGGAATACATACTTCTCTTTAATACCAGAAGCAATTAAGTCTGGCTTTAATTTCTTAGCAAATTCTTCAAATTCGTAGCCACTAACGTCATCGTAGATTAGAGTACCTTCTTGAGCATATTCAGCAGTACGCTTGTAGTCATCACCGTGACCGGCCCAAGTGATTGAGCGCT
>NZ_JAAHGT010001413.1 GCF_010672385.1 Okeania sp. SIO2F4 | reverse complement strand
ACCACATTGCTGTTAACCGCAAACCGCAGTTAATGAGATTCGTAACCACACCGCACCGCACCGCGGTTAACCGCGGTTAAACGCACCGCGCTGCAACTCTGCCCACTTATATATCATATCGCACAATAAATTCTACTAAACTTCAGTAAAACTAATGCTTTCCATTCACCTCTAATGGAACCAATGTTAGAGGAATTTGAAAAGATAGCTAATCAACTTGACTATAATATAGCCAGGATTCCCGTAATATCTAACGTCACTGGGACAAAGGCAGATAGTAGTATTACTACCGCTAAATATTGGGTAGATCATGTCCGACAACCAGTTAAGTTTGCCCAAAGTATGAAAGCTGTGCAGCAACAGGGAATTGATATTTTCCTAGAAGTCGGACCAAAACCAATATTATTAGGTATGGGACGTCGGTGTTTGCCAGAAGATGAAGGTGTGTGGTTACCATCACTACGTCCGAAAGTGGGTGAATGGCAGCAAATACTTTCTAGTTTATCAGAATTGTACGTTAAGGGAGCCAGAATAGATTGGTCAGGGTTTGATGGAGCTTATCAGCGACAAAAAGTGACGTTACCTACTTATCCTTTCCAACGGCAAAGATATTGGATAGAAAGCGAGGAGTCACAGTTATCAGAATCAACTGTTGCTCAGATAGCAGATACAGCAACAGAAACTTTAACTCAGCAACTAGCAGAAACAGGTAATCTCTCGGAAAGCGAACTGGAGTTAGTGCCGAAAATACTGGAGTTGCTGAAGCAACAAAAGTTAAAATCTGTTACAGAGTTGGAGCAAAAGTCTACAGAATCAGATTTAATTTCCCCTTCATCAGTAATAGATATTGAGAAGTTGCAAGCTGCTTCAGCAAAAGAACAGAAGTTGATGATAGTAAAATATTTGCAAGGGTTAGCGCTTAAGGTACTGCAACTGAATACTTCTGAAGCTTTAGACCCCCACGAATCTGTTCTTGAACTAGGTTTTGATTCTTTGAGCGTTGTAGAACTCCGGAGCAAAGTCGAAAAACAACTAGCAGTCACTATACCTGCTAGCTTAATTTTGCAAGGTCCGAGTATGATGGAATTAGCAGAAGCATTGGTTGAACAATTGACTAATAGCGGTTCATCTGACCAAACTCCAGTTGAGACCAAAAAAGGAAATGCTTGGATTGCATACCACAAACCGAAACCTAATGCAAGTACCCGTTTATTCTGCTTCCATCCCTGGGGTGCCAGTGCTTCTATGTATCAACAATGGTCTGATGCTTTACCTCCAGAAATAGAAGTTTTACCCATTCAATTACCGGGTAGACAAAGGCGACTTCAGGAAAAACCTTTTACAGATTTTTGCTAGTATGATTGAG
>NZ_JAAHGT010001412.1 GCF_010672385.1 Okeania sp. SIO2F4 | reverse complement strand
TTAAACCACATCCTTAAAAACGGGGTCTTCTTGTTGAGAGCTGATAGCTAATAGCTGAATACTTACCTTAAAAGTACATATAGAAAACTTATACCAATTCCCAAAAATAATTCTATTCCCTATTCCCTATTCCCTATTCCCTATTCCCTATTCCCTATTCCCTAATTCTTGATAAGTAGGAAAATCAGTATATCCTTCTCGGTCAAATGAATACCAAATTTTTACATCAGGCAGTGGATTTAGCCGCCAATTATTAGCCAAACGTTCTGCTAAATCAGGATTACTAATATAAAGTCTGCCAAAAGAAATTAAATCTGCATTTCCTGAATTAATCCCAGCTTCAGCAGTTTCTTTTTCATACCCACAATTTCCCATCAATGGCTGAGAAAAGACTTCACGAAATTCTGCTAAATTCATTGGTTCTCCTAACTCGTGAAAACCAAATCCTAAACCATCCATAACATGAAGATAACCTAACCCGTAATTATTTAACTGTTTGGCAACGTAAAGAAAATTTTCCCGAAAATCTGGAGAACCCATATCATTAAAAGCACCATTGGGTGAAATTCTGACTCCGACTCGGTGAGACGGCCATACAGTTAAAATAGATTCAGTAATTTCTTTAAGAAATTGAAATCTCTTTTCCAGACTACCTCCGTAGCGATCGCTCCGATGATTAGTCTTTGATTGTAAAAACTGGTCTATTAAATAACCATTAGCAGCATGAATTTCTACTCCATCAAAACCAGCAGCTTTTGCCCTGACAGCAGCCTGACGATAATCTTCTACAACTGCTGGAATTTCTTCTGTTTCTAGAGCGCGGGGTATTTCATAGGGTTGTTTACCAATGGGGGTATGAATATATTCTTCATTTAAGATAACCGGAGAAGCAGATACGGGGAGTTGACCATTTTCCTGAAAGCTAGTATGGGAAGCTCGCCCACAGTGCCAAAGTTGAAGAAACATAGGAGTTCCCTTGGCATGAACTGCATCTACAACCTGCTGCCAAGCTTTAGTCTGTTCGTCTGAGTAGATACCGGGGCTGTTAACCCAACCAATACCCTGTTTGGAAATGACAGTAGCTTCAGAAATAATTAAACCTGCACCTGCTCGTTGAGAGTAATATTCTGCCATCATAGAGTTAGGCATCCTTTCTACTCCAGCACGAGACCGAGTTAGGGGAGCCATGATGACTCGATTTTTCAGAGTTAAATCTCCTATATTGAAGGGACTAAGTAAGGTTAAAGAATCTGTTGGAGAGGTCATTTCAATTATCAATTATCAATTATCAGTTAGCCTCTTTTTCTACTGAATACTCCGTAACCAGAGAAGCTTTCCTTGAGAATGCTTTGCTGGACAGATGAAACA
>NZ_JAAHGT010001411.1 GCF_010672385.1 Okeania sp. SIO2F4 | reverse complement strand
AAATAATTAATTATGACAAGTTTAGAAATAATAATTTTTGCTTTAATACCAACTATAGCTTGGGCAATTGGAATTGTATTTGCTCCAGTTGATAAGTTTTAAAATTGGCACTTTGTAGGTTGGGTTGACAAAGGAAACCCAACTACATAATTTAAAACTTCATCCGTGTCCTATCCCCGGAAAGAATAAAAATTTCCCAATAATCAAAAGGAAAAAATTGTTCAGCAAGAGATATTTATCATATCATTCTGTTGTTATATCAAGTGGATTTTCTATAAACTGAATAAATTTTTTCCCTAAGTCTGTTGTTCTACTTTTTTGAAAGGTATTTTTTACATTAGATATAATTGAGTCAATATCTTCAGTATGTTTAAAAGTTATAAAGTTGTTTTCATCCTTACGACGAGGTTGAAAAGGATTTAATTGTGATGTTATTTGCTCTATTTCATCAAGTTCTTGTTTTAATATTTCTTCTGCATCATCAAAATCAATAGTTGGAGGTTCTTCTTCAAAAGTTTTATATACTTCTCTCAACTTAATCAATCCCTTACCACTTAATTCTAGTAATATTTGATTGTAAAAAATACGATTTTCCTCTAAATATGGTAAATCAGCTAAAAATTCTTCTTCCTTATAATTATCTATATAATGCAGTATTCTAAATAATCTAATATGAGATACAGTAAATTCATCAATCCATCTAAGAAAAATTGCCTGAATATCATCTTTGAAAGAGTTAGGAATAGCTGAATTTAAAACTGCATTTCTCAGTGCTTCTAATTTTTCTTGTTGATGTTCACACTCAGCAATACGGATAGCCTTTTTAAAAGTTGTCTGAAATGTTGGATCGTCAAAACTTACAGAATCAATCTGTTGTTTCAAAATCAATAATTCTTGTACTAATTCTTCTAAAAAATTATGCAATCTTTGACTAGAAGGTTCTTTAATATAAGTCTCATAAAAAGGTACCAATAATGAACCTACTACTGGAATAGCACCAACTAATCCTTTCCCAGCATTATAATTTTTATCTTTATTATTTCCTTGCTTTAATAACTCTAATTTTTGTTGTAATTCCGAATTATTATTTGTATCGCTCATTAAAAATTGCCTCGT
The DNA here is from genome assembly GCF_010672385.1 of Okeania sp. SIO2F4. GTDB lineage: Bacteria > Cyanobacteriota > Cyanobacteriia > Cyanobacteriales > Microcoleaceae > Trichodesmium. The sequence continues at coordinate 256 of NZ_JAAHGT010001411.1, read as the reverse complement.
ATAGTTAATCATAGTTAAATATTGTAACGAGGTTTATTTGAACCCGACTTGTAGTGAAAACCCTACTTTTGATAATTTAGGTAAAAAGCTAACAATTAAAAACCTGAAACTAATTATTTTTATAATCTACAAAAAGAGGCAATATTAATATGAAATACAAAAAATTGTGCAAATATACGAATCACCCCATCGCCCTATCACCCCATCACCCCATCACCCCATCTCCCCAAAATCGGAAGAGCGTCGGTTAGGGAAA
>NZ_JAAHGT010001410.1 GCF_010672385.1 Okeania sp. SIO2F4 | reverse complement strand
CTTTTCTGTTCCCTATTCCCTGTTCCCTGTTCCCTTACTCCAGTCTAAATCACTACATCTACAGGACTACCAATTTTCCTTGGAGACTAATGCCTCCTAACAAAATAATTAGTTAATAGCTGATAGCTGATAGCTGAGTGCTGAATGCTTATCTAAAGTCTAATTGTTGCTCCTGGTCCGATGGGAATTCCGAAAATAAACCAAAATATAAATAAAGCTGACCAAGATAAAAAGAAAGCTAAAGAATAAGGTAACATTGTCGCAATTAAAGTTCCCATACCTGCATTTTTATCGTATCTCTGAGCAAAGGCAACAATAATCGGAAAATAACCCATCAGAGGTGTAATAATATTAGTTGTAGAATCCCCGATTCGATAAGCCATTTGTGTGAACTCTGGTGTATAACCAACTAACATTAACATCGGTACAAATATAGGAGCTATCATAGTCCATTTAGAGGATGCAGAGGCAAAAAATAAATTAATTAATCCACTAACAATTATAAAACTTATTAGTAAAGGCAAGCCAGTAAAACCAGTTGCTTTGAGAATATTTGCACCATTAATAGCTAAGATAATTCCCAAATTAGTCCAACTAAAATAAGCAACAAATTGAGCTGCAAAAAAAGACAAAACAATATAATAACTCATGATACTCATGGCTTGAGTCATACCCTGAGCAATATCTTTATCACTTTGAATTGTTCCTGCTCCTTTGCCATAGGCAATACCTGGAATTATGAATCCTAACATTATTATTGGTACAATTCCTTGAAAAAAAGGAGAAGGAATAATTGTCAATGTTTCTGGGTCGCGTAAAATTCCTTCTGGAGGCAAAACTAATATTAATAAAAAGGCGACAAAAGCTAATAAAGAATATCCAGCCCAACGTAAGCCTTTTTGTTCAGCATTAGTCAAATCTTCCATTTCTTCTGAATTTATTTTACTATTGTATTTACCTAGTCGAGGTTCTACAATCTTATCTGTAATATACCAACCAACTAAAGTAATAACAAATGTAGAAACTACCATGAAATAATAATTTACTGTTGGATTAACCGTATATTCTGGATTAATTAATTGAGCTGAACTTTCAGTAATTCCTGCTAGTAAAGGGTCGATAGAACTAATTAATAAATTAGCACTATAACCGCCAGAAACACCAGCAAAACCAGCAGCTAAACCAGCAATTGGATGACGTTTGTATGCTAAAAATATTAAGGCAGCAAGAGGGGTTAAAACTACATTATAGAAGGGTCGGATTCTGTATACAGGATATTAATAAGATGTTAATTCTGAAGCCACAGCCATGCTGTGGCTTTCAGACTGTAGACAAACCGCCAATTCAAATCATTGAGTTGGCGGTTTCTTTAT
>NZ_JAAHGT010000141.1 GCF_010672385.1 Okeania sp. SIO2F4 | reverse complement strand
GAGAGAAAAAAACAGTTGAAAGGTTTCTCGAACAGATAATCAGACATTTACTTCTTCTGCAATATTGGACTGTTGAATATCAGTATAATGCCAATCACTGGCTAGCTGAAATTATGAGTTTTAGAACCCAAATCAATGAAGATTTAACTCAAAATTTACGAAATTATCTAGAGGAAAACCAAGCAAAAGTTTATGAAAAAGCATTAAAATATGTCAGTCAAAAGACAGGATATGAGATAATTTTTCCAGAAAACTGCCCTTATAGTCTTGAACAATTATTAGATATGAACTGGCTACCATAAAATAAGTTATCAGTTATCAGTAGTGAAGCAATCTCTGGTCAATTTGCTATTGCAACATTTAAGATGAAGCAGTCTACTACTAGACTAACTTATAAGCATTTCCGAGAGTTTAATTATGTCTATAATTTCCGTTATTGACCCTACTCAATCTTATACCTTTGCTGACTACTTTAAATTCAACTCTGAACCTGACGATATTCTATCCTATTTTGGCTATAGGTATGAATTGCGATCGCTTACTTTACCCCAAACTTATCGTCAACTCGGACGCTTAGACAGTTTAAAACAACGCTTAGAAGAGATTTTACCCTATGTCAGTTTAACTAGCGAAATGGCTAGACGGGAGTTTCTAATTGCTCCTGTTTTGATGGAGTTAATTCACTACACCCAAGTTAAAATTAAGGTGGGGTATTCTTTAAAAGTTAGCGAACAGTTGAAAGGTGAATTAGATTATTTTCTCCAAACCAAAACTCAGTTTTTGGTTATTGAGGCTAAAAATGCTGAATTACAAAGAAGTTTCACACAACTTGCAGTAGAATTGATTGCTTTAAAGCAAGCAGAATTTGCCAGCTATTCTATGTTATATGGTGCAGTATCAATGGGAAATATTTGGCAATTTGCTGTTCTTGATACTCAAAAAAAGCAAATTATACAAGATATAAATCTGTATCGAGTTCCTACAGACTTGTTAGAATTACTCCAGATTATTGTAGGTATTTTAGAATAATGGATAATTGATAATTGATAATTGATAATTAGAAATATAGCAATCCTATTTAATTGGTGTCAAAAATATTGCTACTATTTGGGAATATAGGAGTTTTCAGCGTGGTGAGGTAGATTAATGTACCTCACGCTTCTTGGGAAATGCTATAGTTGAGGAGGTAATTGATAATTAATTCCCAGACCTTTAAGACTTTTCCTTTTAATTTGATACCTAAAAAGGCTACAAATTTTGTAAGAATTCAGCCGTCAGATATCAGCTAGCTAATAACTGAATGCTTACCAATTTTTATCTGTAAAGACTTTTAGATTTAATCAGAAAAATCTAATTAGGGCTTGCTGATTAATTATTAAAGCATTGATAGGTAAAGATTTGAGTCTTCTTATATTTCCAATCAAGTGCTTTTGTTTTAGTATATTACGCTCAAAAAATTAGCATTTTGGGCAAATTAAGGACAGAAAAATTGAGAGACAATTCTTACTCCTACCTGCTCTATAATTCAATTCCCCTAACTGCTGTCTGCTGTCTCCTGTCTCCTGACTCCTACCCGAGCCCATAAGACTTTTTCAGTAAACCCTAATTATAGGTAGTTTTCATTATTAATTATCCATTATTAATTATTAATGAAAATACTGCCTTTTCTTGCAGGCAAATCTAACTCTAATTTACTAGCTTCATTTTCCCTTTGCCAAGATATCTCACAACTACCATAAACAACTTTATTGGGTTGAGATTTAAGCTTACTAGCACTAACATATACTTTTGCTGCTTCCATACCAATATTAATAGCAACAATAATTTCCTCATCTCCTAAAATACGAGCAAATACATAAACATTTCCCTCGGCAAACAAAACTTGATAATTACCAGTACGCAAAGCAGGATATTGATTTCTAATAGCAATTAACTTTTTATGATATTCCAGAACTTGATTATCCCATTTTTCAGTAGTAGGAAAACCACGACGAGAGTCCGGGTCTAACTTCCCTGGTAAACCTACTTCATCACCATAATAAATACTTGGCGCACCAGGAAAAGTCATCAATAATAAAGTAGCTAATTCAACACTTGCTTTATCCCCTTGAGCAATACTCAAAACTCTAGCTGTATCATGACTATCTAATAAATTGAGTTGAGTTAATTGAATTTCCCAAGGATAGAGTTGTAATAACTCTTCCATTTTTTGACCGTATTCAACAGCAGATATAGGTGGATAAGCTGAATAGTCACGGTCTTCTACTTGCTTAATATCCACCCGATCGCCTGCTGTAAAAGCAATAGTCGGACCTGTAAATAAATAATTCATCACCCCATCAAACTGAGTACCATCTAACCATTGGACGCAGTCACTCCAGACCTCACCCACAATATACGCTTCTGGGTTAATAGCTTTGACGCGATCGCGAAATTCTTGCCAAAACCCAGGAGTCTTCACCTCAAAGGGTACATCCAACCGCCAACCATCAATGCCAAATTCTAACCAATATTCCCCAATTTCCATAATGTATTCTTTCACTTCCGGGTTATCGTGATTGAATACAGGTAAAGCACGGTTGCCTATCCATCCGACATAATTAGCAGGTAAACTACCATCGTAAGCAGATAGAGGCCAATTTTCTATTTTAAACCAATGTAACCAGGGAGAATGAGGACCGTTTTCTAAGATATCGTTAAAGAAATAGAAACCCCGACTAGCGTGGTTGAAAACTCCATCCAGAACAACTTTAATATTGCGATCGTGAGCAGCATCTATCAATACTTTTAAAGCTTCATTACCTCCTAAAATTGGATCGACTCGATAATAATCATGGGTATGATAGCGATGGTTACAGGTTGATTGAAAAATTGGGGTGAAATAAATCGCGTTGATACCTAGGTCTTGAATATAGTCAAGTTTTTCGATGACACCCCAGAGGTTTCCTCCTTTGTAACCTTGAGGAGTAGGAGGTTCATCCCAAGGTTCTAAGGTGCTGGGATAGGAACCTTTGTCTATTCCTTTTCTGGTTTTGGTGGGTGCTTGACCTTTAGCAAAACGATCTGGGAAAATTTGGTAAAAGACGGCGTGTTTTACCCATTCTGGTGTTTGAATTTGCATGAATAAATGTTTTAGTTAGGTTGTTCTACTCAAAGTTACCAGATATTGAACTTGTTGTAAAATTATGTAACAACCTTATTTTTTTCCATATTTAAGCTTTCTAGAATGAATAATTATATAACTATCAATAAATAATTCAAAAAATCTGAGGGTTAAGTAATTATGACATGGCTAAAACTGACAAAAAAAGCTCTAGAATTAAAGGAGCAAAATAGTACGATAGAAGAAGTTCAAGTTGAATCTTATCCAAAGAACCCTACAGAAGATTGGATAGAAGAATTTCCTACAAGATGGTTTGAGGGTGAAGATGCACCAAAAACTATGATTATTTCTAGGAATGATGTGGAGTTACTGGATATAGAAAAAGGAGCAATTAAACTTAAGATATTAGAGAAACTCGGCCTAAATTTCGACCCAAATAATGATCTCGACGATCAGCAAAAATCTGAAAAAGTAAAAAACATATCTGACGAACTAAAAAAATTAAGCCAGAATTCAGGAGTAGATATATTAACACTGGCTTTTTATAGTACCCAACTTATCAGCAAAAAGAAATTTGAAGAAACATCTACCCAAGAACAACTTCAAAAAATTTGTGATATTTTACGTTGTAAGATTGATGATTTGAAGGGAGAAGAAGAAGATATTCCATTATTTAAGTTTGACATAGATCTTTATATTAAGAAAAAGTATCAAAATGAAGCTGAGTTTATTAAAGAGACAAACACTTCAGCAGAATTTATAGAGATTCTTAGAACTGAGCATATAGATATATCTTTTAATAATCCTTTCGGTGATTATACATGGACAGATTATTTAGAAGACTGGATACGGAGATTTTGGAGTTGGTAGTCTTGTAAAAGTAGTGATTTTTGTGGTTAGATTCCTGAGTGTGAAAGGGGTTTACTTTATAGATACAGCGCTTTCCATTACCCGTGAGGTAAACCTATCGCGGGCAAGATGCCCGCACTAGAAAGCTTTATAATTAATATTTGTACCTCATAACGGGCGGAATCTGCTGTATCACTACATTTACCGGATTATTAATAATTAATTATTAATTATTAATTATTAATTATTAATTAATTATGGTTTAAAGCCTCCCCTTGGATAGGGAAAAAAAGTGCTAAGATATTTCCTTATCTTCAATCAAGAAAGGTTTTAACCAGAGGTAATTATCCATTATCAATTATCAATTAATGAAAGGACTATAGCAATCCTAAATAGGTTGGGAAAAATCAAAAAGTAGATAAAAAAGTTGAAAATCCTACCTGTTGCCTTTTGCCTTTTGCCTAAAAAACTGTAAGATTTTTGCCACGATTCAAATAGGATTGCTATAACTTTTAATTAATTAAAAATACTTCTGAAAGTATCACATGAAAAAGTCTAATTTAAATAATATTCGTAGTATTTATTTTACAAATAATCTAGAAAAAAAAGACTTTGTAAATTCACAAGGTGGGCATCATATAATCCGTAAAATATTGGTCGTAGGAGCTGGAATATTTGGTACTATTTTATCAACTATAATACCTTTAATTTTAGGGATATCGCTGTCTATTATATTTCAAGAATTATCGAAAGAATATTCTTTTGGCAAAACAGAACTTGGATTAATAATATTAGTAAATTATATTCTTTTCTTATATTTAGCTGCGAATGGCATCAAAAGAAATACTTTTATTGTAATTGCTTTGATATTGTGTATTACATTTATATTTATTAATTTGATAGAAACTAATACAATAATTAAATTACTAGCATTCATTGTACTTCTTGTTGTTATAGCATACTTAGGAATAATAATAATTGGAACTGCAATAAGTTTTACATCTGTAGCTAGCGAAACTATAAGTGATTTTTTGATTATAAGCACTGCTATTTTGGCAGCTATAGCTATTACTGGAAAAACTGATAATCCACAACAGGAACAAAAAGAAATAATAATATATATTTCAGAAATTGCCACAATTTTTACAGGTTATATTATTTCTAGAAAAGCTATCAGAGGTTCACCACAATTTGCATGGATAAAAAAAATAGCCGTATTTTTATCCGCCACAGGTGGAACATCTTTTTATGGTGTTGATTTAACAGATGCTTGTTTCGATAATTCACATTTACCCCACACAGATTTTAGAAAAGCTATATTAACTGGCGCTAGTTTTAAAAATGTTACAGGATTAGAATTATCTAGACTGCAAGAAACAATATTAGAAGATCCTCATGTGAGAAAACTACTTACAAATCCAGAAGATGGCGCTGGCAAAGATTATACTGGAGCAAATCTTAGTGGTGCTAACTTAAGAGGAGCAAACTTAGCAGGAGCTATTCTCATAGGAGCAAACTTAAACGGTGCAGACTTAACAGATGCTAATTTAGAAGGAGCCAATTTATCTAAAGCTCAAGTATTAGATGTAGATTTTTCCGGAGCTAGTCTAACAGAAACCTGTATAGAAGATTGGAGTATAAATAGTCGTACTTGCTTTGATAAAGTTGACTGTAAAAGAATTTATATCAAGCAAGGCAAACACGGTTTTTTAGAACCTAAACCAGACAGTGGAGAATTTAAAGATAGTGAATTTGAAAGATGGATAGATCAACTTCAAGAAACTGTAGATGTACTTTTACACGATTTTGATTTTGGCGGTTGGCAAGCTCTAGGTACTGCTCTAGATAAAACAGCAAATAAATATCAAGGAATAAATAAAAGTCGCTGGAAAATAGAACAAAAAGATGAGAATGTAGTTCTAGTACAAATTGGTGTTTCACCAACCGCAGACAAACCAGCAATTCATCAGAGCATTACAAATAATTATTATCATGAATTATCCATTCAAGGTAATAAAGCTAATATATTATTAAACCCTTCAGAAAAGGTAGAAATTATGGAAAACAAAAACGAAAATCCTCAAGTTAGTGGCGATATAATTAGTGGAAATAAAACCACATCTGGAGATGTTAATCTGAGTGGCGCTAATATCACAAATTATGGAAAGATGGCATCATTATTAAACCTCAACAGTCAGATTAGCAATACTATCCAAGAAATTCAGGATATTAAAACAGAAAATAGTGAAGATTTAGCCACCATTCTAAATGCTTTGCAAGAATCAATTAATGACGACTCTGTACTATCAGAAGCTCAAAAAAACGAAGCTCTTGAAGCTGTAGAAACCATAGCAGAAGAAGCCAAAAAAACACCAGGAGAACGCGTGCTAAAACTTTGTTCCATGGCATTGAATGCTTTGAAAGGTCTAACAGCAGCAGTGACAGACGCCAGCAAACTAGCAACTACTCTCAAAACTTATCTGCCAACTCTTACTACACTTCTTGGATTATAAAAAAATTTAATTTTTGGTGGTGTGTATGATTTGTAAAAGGACATTGAAAAAGTCATAAGGCAAGGTCAGAAGAAAAAATTCTTCCCAAGCAATTTCCAGAGTTTTATCAGAAACTGGGTTTATGGGAGACAGACGTGAGTATCGTAGGGGACATACAAACCCGGTTTCTACACCTTATCTATACCCATACTACCGGATTTAATATTAAACCTATCAGAGAAAAGATAATTAGCGATCGCCTACCCATAACCAAAATTTAACCTCACCATATCTAAGCATCTATGATAATTGCACCGCACAAATAGCTTAGAAAATTTATAAATGCTCAAACTCACTCAGGGGCTACTTCTAACTTCTAACTTCTGACTTCTGACTTCTGACTTCTGACTTCATAAAGACTTCTAACTTCTAACTTCTAACTTCTGACTTCTGACTTATGACTTCTGCTATCCCCTTGTCAATGATCCCCTACCGTTGGACACTGAGAAAGGCAATATCATTGGCAGTGAGGTTCAACCGTGAAAAACGTACTAAGTATAATTTTAGGCGGTGGCGCAGGTACCCGTCTCTATCCATTAACAAAACTGCGGGCCAAACCAGCAGTACCCCTAGCCGGGAAATATCGGTTGATAGATATTCCTATCAGTAACTGCATCAACTCAGAAATGCAGAAAATATATGTTATGACCCAATTCAACTCTGCTTCCCTCAACCGTCATATTACTCGTGCCTATAATTTCCCTGGTTTCAGTGAAGGTTTTGTCGAAGTTCTAGCAGCTCAACAAACTAAAGATAATCCAGAATGGTTCCAAGGAACAGCAGATGCTGTCCGTAAATATATCTGGTTATTCAAAGAGTGGGATGTTGATTATTATCTAATTCTCTCCGGAGACCATCTCTACCGCATGGACTATCGGGAGTTTGTCCAACGCCATATTGACACAAAGGCAGATATTACTCTGTCTGTCTTGCCCATTGATGAAGCACGGGCATCTGATTTTGGTTTAATGAAAATTGATGAGTCTGGTCGGATTATTGAATTTAGCGAAAAACCTAAAGGGGACGATCTAAAAATTATGGCAGTGGATACCACTGTTTTAGGAGTTAGTCCAGAAGTCGCTAAAGAACAACCCTACATTGCTTCTATGGGGATTTATGTCTTTAATAAAGATGTCATGGTCAAACTATTGGAAGAATCCCAAGCTCCAGATTTTGGTAAGCAAATTCTACCTAATTCGGCTAAAGATTATAATGTTCAAGCTTACCCATTTGAAGGTTATTGGGAAGATATCGGGACTATTCGGTCATTCTATGAAGCTAATTTGGCTTTGACACAACAGCCTCAGCCTCCCTTTAGCTTTTATGATGAAAAAGCTCCCATCTATACTCGCTCCCGCTACTTACCACCAAGTAAACTTTTGGATTGTAATATTACAGAATCAATCGTTGGAGAAGGTTGTATTCTCAAACAATGCCGAATTGACCATTGTGTATTAGGGGTGCGATCTCGTGTGGAAGCTGGCTGTATAATAGAAGACTCTCTTCTGATGGGTGCAGACTACTACGAACCTTTTGCTGAACGTCAATCTGGTCTACAAAAGGGTGGTGTCCCATTAGGTATTGGTGCTGAAACGACTATTCGTGAGGCAATTATTGACAAGAATGCCCGAATTGGCCGTAATGTCCAAATAATCAATAAAGACAAGATAGAAGAAGCTCAACGTGAGGATGAAGGATTTATCATTCGTAGCGGTATTGTTGTTGTCTTGAAAAATGCTATTATCCCTGATGGAACAGTGATTTAGTGATTTTTTCACTGTAAGTAATTAGTTGGTTAGTGGTTATAAGTAAATACTACTAACCACTAAATATTAACCAAAAAAATGAGGTCTCTAGTCTCCCCTTTTAAGGGGATTAAAGAAATCAAAGGTCAGTATTTTAATTCCGATGCTTGAATCGGAGGTACTTTTGTGCCGAGGAAGTTATTGCTAGTTTATCTCAACGTTGGTTGAAGACCCGCGCTCTCGGCCAGGGGAGCGTCGTATTGGAAAACCAATCAATGTTGCGGTTCTTACAATAGTATGCTATGCTCTATAGCTATAAGGGTGCTGGGCTAGCAGTGTCAGTCTGTGGAGCGACCGTAAGACCGAAAAGAGGGAAAAGCCTTGGAGGTAGGTGCTATGTTAGCGTTAGCGAAGCTCCTCTGTAAGAGGCAGCTCCTCTGCAAGAGGCAGCAGAAAGCCCCTATTAGTAATTTTAGGGAATCCCCCGTTGTCGCGTCAGTGAAACGTCAGGAGGATGTCAAGACCAGACTAATTATTCTGATCGGACTTCCAGCTAGTGGTAAATCTACTCTAGCCAGGAAAATAGTATCTAAATATCCTCAGTGTAAATTAATTTCTACTGATGCTATCCGCGCTCAATTATTTGGTGATGAAGCAATTCAAGGGCCTTGGCTTCAAGTTTGGCAGGAAGTACAACAGCAATTTCACCAAGCTGTAAGCCAAAAATCTCTGGCTATATATGATGCTACTAATGCCCAACGTCGGCGACGAAGAGAAGTGATTGACCTTGCTAGAGAAACTGGATTTAGCTACATAACTGGTTTATGGCTTGACAAATCATTGGAGTTATGCTTAGAAAGAAATAAACGGCGAAAGCGCCAAGTGCCAGAAGAAGTAATAATCAAAATGTCTCGACAATTAACAGATGCTCCCCCAAGTTGTGAAGAAGGATTCGATCGACTGCAACGAATTACTAGATAATATTGTTCTATAAATATTCATTATTTATTACAAAAAAATAATCTTTATTTCTACATTATTTGTAATCTAAAATGATTTCTATTTTACTGTTTAGTTTTTAATTTTGACTGATGGTAATTCCCATTTCAACAATTAATAATTAATAATTATCTTTCCTTCAAAAGAAGAGGATTGACGCTTGAGGAAAATTTTTTCTTTTTTATGCTTTAAAGGAGAGGCTTTAAACCTTAATTATTCGGTAAATAGATTACATGAACCAGTCTTGAAAGTAATTTAAAATCAAGGAAATAAACGAGCAGGTTACTACTAGCTAAAAAATCGGGTACGGCAATTGCTATTAGTATTTCAGGAAAAACCGAACTTGACTAAATCTTAAGCTTTGATAACTTGAAATTAAGAAGCTCAATCACAATATCGAGTCCGCTTGATTAATCACTAAGAACGTGGGGGGCAGTTCTTACTGTTGTTGGCAGAAAAATTGTCGCCAACCTTAATATCTAGGTTGAAACCTACTTATACTAGTTTGATAAATTTTTGCTACAACATAGTTAGGGTGATGCTTAGGAGTCAGGAGTTAAGAGGAATAAAATTGCAGCATTTTTTGTGTTCATCTATCTCTTTTAGTCAAAAAGACATTCACATAAAGCCCTTTTGATTCAAGCTTATTTATAATATTCTTTTTTCACGCTTGGTATTATACATCAGAAAGTATAATTGTTGCTCAGAAAGAGCAGATATTAGATATTGCCAAACAAACTGTAATGGTACTGAAAATATTAGTGTTTCCAAATTAGTTAAAACTAGAATGTCATTTTTTCTACTCCAAAAAACTCTCTTATTACCAAAAAATAAGGTCTAAAGCCTCCCCTTTTAAAGTGATAAAAAAGCGGTCGTTTTCGGCTGTCGCCGACATGAAACGCGGAGCGACTTGAATTGCGGAGCTTTCCATAGGATGGGATGGTGAGGAAACCTCGCCATATCCAATCGACCAAGAGAAAATATTTGGTTCATTATTTCAATCCCAATGATTCAGCCAGAGGTACTGATAACTGATAACTGAAATGACCTCTCATTGTTACCTCAAACATTTAACTTTATGTTCAAATATCAAATGTGAATGCTATATCTTTCGTAAAGTAAAAAGTAATCATATATTAACATTAAGTAGTCGCTCAAAAATATTCAGATCACGAGGAAAATAAATGGCTAAAACTGATTTTAAAGATTATTACTCAATCTTAGGTTTAACTAAAAGTGCTAGTGCAGAAGAAATCAAAAAAGCTTACCGTAAATTAGCTCGGAAATATCACCCAGATATGAACCCTGGCGATCAGAAAGCAGAAGCTAGTTTCAAAGAAGTTAACGAAGCTTATGAAGTTTTATCAGATCCAGAAAAACGCAAAAAATATGACCAATTTGGTCAATACTGGAAACAGGTAGGCTCTAGTAGCAGTGGATGGCCTGGTGGCACAAGTGGTAGTACTGTAGATTTTAGTGGATTTGACTTTAGTCAGTATGCCAGCTTTGACGATTTTATCAATACCTTATTGGGACGTAGTGGTAATCCCGCTAGTAGTAATGCTGGTGGACGACGAACTTACACCTACAAAACAAATACAGGTTGGCCAGGTGGGTTTGGTAATGGGTTTGATGGTGCTTCTGGTTTTGATAGTCGTAAGTCAACAAATTCCCTAAATTTAGAAGCTGATATTACTCTTACTTTTGCAGAAGCTTTTCGGGGAACACAAAAACGTGTTGGTAGTGGAGAGGTTTCAATTCCCCCTGGAGTTAAATCCGGAAGTAAAATTAGAGTTAAAGGTAGAGGTCAACTAGATCCATATACTAAGCAAAGGGGAGATTTGTATTTAAAGGTAGAAATTCAGTCTCACTCTTTTTACCAGTTTGAGGGAGATAATTTATTGTGTGAAGTGCCAATAACTCCAGATGAAGCTGTATTGGGTACGTCTATTGAAGTACCAACTCCTGATGGGATGGTCAATGTTAATGTTCCTGCGGGTATTCGTTCTGGTCAGTCTTTGCGGTTACGGGGTAAGGGATGGCCTAAACCAAAATCAGGGGAACGTACTGACCAGTTAGTAAGAATTATTATTACTGCTCCAAAAAATATTAGTTCTTTAGAAAGGGAATGTTATGAGAAAATTAAAGCTAATCGTACTTTTGAGCCTCGCAGTCATTTAAAAAATGTCTCTCTTTAGTTAGGGTTTGCTAAAAAATTCTTTTGCTAAGGGTAGAACTCAGAATTCAGAAAAAATGGAAATTATAGAGTAGGTAGTCGGAAGAATTTTCCCTTGGTTTTTCTGCCCTTTTCTCCCCAAAATTCGGTGGTGCTGCTCGCGTAATGGTAAAGGAAGCACCGGGAGTGTGGGGAGATGGGGAGTGTGGGAGATGGGGAGATGGGGAGTGTGGGAGAAATTAAAAAATATATCCTCACCATTGCCATGCAGAACTACCCAAAATTCTAACTTTTTCAGCTTTTTGGACTGAAAAGCTGGCAATTTTTTCGACCTAAAAAGGCTTTAGCATTTATCTGTCAATGCTTTGATAGTTAATCAGCAACCCCTAGTTAAGTTAATAGTACCAAGCCATTTTCAATTGACATTCTCTCCTGCCTGAAGGCGAGGAGATTCCTATCCACCTAATAGTTATCCAAATCGAACAAAGATAACTGTATAGGCTCAAAGTGGGTTGACGTCTCATTGGCTGCTGCTACCTTGACCCTAGTCTTACGCTTGCCTCCACGTCCGTTTAATGTCTCGGACTGCCCGCCCGCGACTAATATATTTATTGCTGCGTTTTGGTCTCTGTCGTGTGTGGTTTCACAGTTCAAACACTGCCAATCACGAATTGACAAGTCTAATTTTCCACCACGGAAACCACAACATGAACATACTTGAGATGTTGGTTCCCATCTATCAATGACTCTAAAATCACGAATGTATTTTTCAGCTTTTCCTTCTAAAAGAGTCCTAAATTGCCTCCAATCTAAATCAGAAATAGCCCTAGATAATTTACGGTTTTTAACCATTCCAGAAACGTTTAAATCCTCTAAAATAACTGTTTGGTTTTCACGAATTATTTTAGTGGATAATTTATGTAGAAAATCTGTTATTGTATCTTTCAGTTTGGCATGAAATTTAGCTACTCTTAGCCTGGCTTTTTCATCTCGCTTTTTACCTCTAGTTTTCTTAGATAATGACTTACTTAATTTTCGTTAGCGTTAGCGAAGCTCCTCTGCAAGAGGCAGCTCCTCTGAAAGAGGCTACTTCTTAATTCGTTTTTTGAGTAGTTTAGGAGCATCAATTTTTTGACCATTGCTCAAAGTAGCAAAAGTTTTGATTCCTAAATCTATACCTACTGAGTTATCGGTTTTAGGTAAAACTTATGGTTGTATTTCTACTACAAAACTAAGAAAATATCTATTAGCAGAGTCTTTAATGACTGTGACTGAGCTAGGCTCATTAGGTAGTTTCCTTGACCAAATAATCTTGAGTTTTCCAACTTTAGCTAAATAGACTTTGTGTTGACCAATTTTAAATCCTCCTTTCCTAAATATAGCTCTTTGTCTAGATTTCTTACTCTTAAACTTAGGAGGTCTTGCAGGTTTTCCTTAGTTATAAATATCTATCCTTTTTAAGATTATTGTATGAAAAAATGGCAACATGAAAAAAAAGAACAAAATCCATCAAAATTTAACTATAACAGGACTTACGCAGAAACCAGGTTTATGACTCCAATTCGATGCTTGATATTGCAAATTTTCGTTGATAAACCTGCTTTCTTGGTAGGAATGGCTAAGTCCTATATCTATATAAGCATAACGGTAATATTAAATATATTATTATCTAGTCCTGTCCAAGCAGAATCATTTGAAAACTTATTAAAAAGTTCATTAACTCCAGCAGAGGTAGAAATACATAATATTATGGGTGATAAACAAGCATTAGAAACAGCTCGTAATGCTTGTCTATCTCTACAGAAAGGTAGTTCTGTTCAAGAATTTTCTACTCAGGCAGCTATATCACTACTTCAGCTAGGTTTAACACAAGAACAATTACAAACGGCAGCTCTCTATACAGGTAAAGTAATAGCTACAGGTGTAACTTCTTTTTGCCCAGAATATAAATCAAAGTTACAAGAGTTGCAACTATAATCTAAATCACAACATTGGTTTCCCCTTTTGCTTCTCCATTTGTTATTACTTCTTCCTTATTAATCAAAAAATATGGAGGAAAATTTACAAATGAAATTTAGTGTTGTGATGACAACCTATAATCGCTTAGATTTATTAAAACGGGCAATTAATTCAGCTTTATAACAAACCATTGAATGGCAAATAATTGTGGTTGATAATTGTTAAACAGATGGTACAGAAGAATATGTGAAAAGCTTGGGCGATCGCCTTATTTACCATCGTACTACTTCTAACCAGGGTCACGCGGGTACAATGAATATAGACGTTAAAAATGCTCAGGGAAACTGGATAAAACCTGTGGATGATGATGACTATCTAGCACCTAATTGTATTGAAGAAATGACTAAAGCAATTACTATTCATCCTCAAGCAGTAATTCTTTCTTGTCAAGCAGCAAGAGTTAAGACTGATGAAGTAAAAATTGGTTATACTCGTACCGCTGGATCTGAAAAAGTATTTTATATTCCCCAAGAAGATATTCATTATGGAATGTTGCTAGAATTACTACCTTTTGGTACTCCCATTCAAGTGGCTTTTCGTCGGGATGCTTTTTTAGCCTCTGGTGGATGGGATAATAATTTAACAAGTTGTGATGATATTGATTCTTGGATTAGAATTTCTGAATTTGGTGATGCTATTTTTCTCAATAAATGTTTAGCTTATCGTACCATTTGGCCTGGAGGCTATGACCAAAAAATTACGTTGCAAAAACGTTGCGATACTAATATTTTAATGAAAGAAAAAATTTATGCCAGAGTGAATAAAAAGTATAGTAATTTAATTCCAGATATTGGCAATATTAGACTATATATGAATTTACATTGGGGAATGGTAGCTATTAAACAAAAACAATTTTTAACAGCTTTAAATATGTTAGTGCCAGCAGTTTTTTATCCTCAAGGATGGCAAGTGTTTTTCGAGGCTCTTGCTTATCGAAAAAAGCTAAAGAAAAATACAATTTTGCCGAAAAAGGTTTTGATTAATTAGGGTCTGATGAAAAAGTGTTTAACCAAAAAAAGGTTAAGAGACTGTTTGTAAAAGGAATATTAAATCCAGGCGTAGGGTGGGGAGGGTGAGGCGACAATAACTATGAATCGTAGCCAAAATTTAACTTTCCGCCGTAACCCACGGAACATTAAGCACTCTGACTGTCTTAATATTTAGTTGTGCATTCACTCTCTAAGAGATAAGAAACACCTACTTGTTTCGAGGTTTTACTACTATTAAAACTTTCACAATAAGAGTACAAGTACATTAGTTTTGAAGTGTTTTAAAGGCAAAAGTCAAGGAGTAAAAGTGAAACGATAGCAGTGGCAGATAAAAAGCTTCACCTTTCATATCCGCGAGAGCCATTTCCCTCTAAAAACTACTTGCTTGAGCATTTTAATGACTAGAAAAAACTCCCCGTTCTCGCAGTTGCTGCATAAAATACTCTTCAAGGCTAATCCTTTCTATATTCATATTAATTAATGTAGCTTTCATTAATCCCAGACTAACTAAAAATTCTTGGGAG